>JBFLZV010000015.1:0-33669 GCA_040756035.1 Pseudomonadota bacterium | reverse complement strand
CATTGTAAGTATTACCGACGAAACGGGAAATATTATTTATGTAAACGATAAATTTTGCGAGGTCAGCCAGTATCAAAGAGAAGACCTGCTTGGAAGAAATCACCGCATAGTAAATTCCGGCCTGCATTCAAGAGATTTCTTCGCGGAGTTCTGGCGCACCATATCCAGCGGCAAGGTTTGGCAAGGAGAGATCAGGAATCGTAAAAAAGACGGCACTTTCTATTGGGTCGCGACAACCGTCGTCCCATTCCTGAACGATGCAGGAAAGCCTTACCAATATATTTCAATACGCACCGATATAACTAATCAAAAAATCGCCGAGGAAGCACTGCGAAAAATTAATGATGAGTTGGAGGAAAGGGTGCGTGCGCGCACTGCGGATCTGGACGCCAACAATAAGCAGCTTGATTACTACTTGCGTGATCTGATGCGTAAAAATGAAGAGAATGAAACTTTCGTTTACAGCGTCTCGCATGATTTGCGCTCGCCGTTGGTCAATCTGCAAGGCTTCAGTCAGGAGCTGATAATGGTGGGCCAGGACATCCGTAAGTTGTTTACTGAAGGCGGATGTCCGCCGGAAGTGCAAAAACGCGGCCTGGCGCTGCTCGACGAGGATATGGCCGGATCCATCCGCTTTATCCAAGCGGGGGTGATGCGTCTCTCCAATATCATCGATGCGCTGCTGCGCCTATCGCGCGCGGGACGTGTGGAATATCAGTTACAACAAATAGACTTGAACCCTATTATCAAACGTATTATTGATTCCATGAGCGTAATTATTGCGCAGCGCGGTGCAACGGTGACGGCCATGGAAAACCTGCCCGCTGCGTGGGTGGATCCCGCCGCCGCCGAGCAAATCTTCGCTAATTTGATAGGTAATGCACTGAACTACCTGGATCCTAAACGTCCTGGAAAGATTGAAATTGGCTGCCGTATGGAGGGCGAAGAGACGGCCGACGGCAGGTTAAATATTTATTACGTAAAGGACAATGGTTTAGGCATATCCGAACAGGCGCAGACCAAGCTGTTCCGCATTTTTCAACGTTTTCATCCAGGCTCCGCAAAAGGAGAAGGCGTGGGACTTGCTATTGTGCGGCGCGTGATTGAGCGTCACGGCGGGAGAATCAGTGTTGAATCCAAGGAGGGTGAGGGTACCACTTTCTTTGTTGTATTGCCGGCACAGCAGACAAAGCAGGCTCCAGTGTTATCGGAAGATTCCCTGTTGGCTGCGGCAAATTAACTATACAAGGTAATCGCCATGTCTACACATCCAGTCACAATTATTTTGGCGGAAGACGATGAAGGGCACGCTCAGTTAATCCAGCGCAGTCTCAAGCGTGTCGGCTTTGTAAATGAAGTCGTCCACGTTCAGAACGGCCAAGAAGTGTTGGATTACATCTTCGCGCAGGGGGATTTTGCCGGGCGCGTACACGCCAATAGGCTGCTTATTTTACTGGATATCAACATGCCGCGTATGGACGGCATTGAAACGCTGCGCCAACTCAAGGCCAGGGAGAGCACCCGGTCCATACCAGTGGTAATGCTGACTACTACTGATGATCCCAATGAGATTGAGCGTTGTTACCAGCTGGGTTGCGGTGTTTACATCACAAAGCCGGTGGACGGTGAACGGTTTTCCGAGGCTATTAATAAATTAGGGTTGTTCTTACAGGTGGTGAAAGTGCCGCCTGAGCATGTCGTGTAAATCGCAGTCTCACAAAGAGGGAGGTGAGCGGAGAGTTCATTTTTAATCCACGATGGTTTACCGGTGCATAGATAACATCAGATGTCATCCGGAATAAATGTTGGATGTTTAAGTAAAGTCTTCATCATGCAGCATGATGAACAATAATTCTTATAGTGATCGTGAGAGAGAGGAGGAGTATAGGTCATGGCGACGAGCAGCCCGACAACCATACTATTGGCGGATGATGATGACGGTCATGCCATGTTGATACAGCGTAATCTGCGACGCGCCGGAATTACGAACGAGATCATTAGGGCGGTGGACGGCCAGGAGGCGCTGGAGTATGTGTACGGTACGGGTGCGCACGCCGGCATAAATTACACGCCTTTGTTTATCTTGCTCGACATCAATATGCCGCGCATGGACGGCATACAGACACTGACGCAACTAAAAGCAGACGCGCGCACTAAAAATATTCCAATAGTCATGCTCACCACCACCGACGACCCGCGGGAAATCGAGCGCTGCTATCAAGCCGGCTGTAGTTTATACGTTACCAAACCGGTGGAATACGATGCTTTTTGCGATGTGATACAGCGTCTCGGCTTGTTTTTACAAATTGTACGAGTGTCAGAACCTAATAAGCATTAAAGGGGAGAGTAACCACGATGGAGAGCGGCAAAATATTGGTGGTTGAGGACGACAACGGCATCGCCGCGCTGGAGCGCAGGCGTCTGGAGCGCGCCGGCAATACCGTTGTCACCGCCGACACGCCCGACGCCGCCATGGAAGAAATCAAGCGGGGCGACGTGGAATTGATCCTGCTCGATTACATGCTGCCCGGCGGCCTCACCGGCTTGGAATTCTATGAGCAAATCAAGGCCGCCGGTTATCACGTGCCGGTCATTATGGTGACGGGGCTCAGCGATGAGGCCACTATCGTCAAGGCGCTACGCGCCGGCGTGCACGATTTCGTCACCAAATCGGTGGAATATCTCGACTACCTGCCGGAAGCGGTGGAGCGCGTGCTCACGCAAGAACGCACCCGTAAAAAATTGGCTGAATCGGAAGTGCAGTTACGTGCTGCGCAGCAGCAGCGCATTGAGGAATTATCCGCCATAAATGCGGAGATGCAAAAGTTAAATCATCGCCTGGAAGACGCCCACAATCAACTGCTGCAATCCGAGAAAATGGCTTCGGTCGGACAGCTCGCCGCCGGCGTCGCGCATGAGATCAACAATCCGGTAGGCTACATTTCATCCAACATCGGCATGCTGCAAAGTTATTTGAGCGACCTACTCAAGGTGCTTGATTGTTACGAGCAAGCCGAACCCTTTCTAGTTAAGCAAAAGGAGGGCGCCGAGGCGTTGGCCGTCATCAACGAAATAAAAAAGAAAATCGACGTGGAGTTCCTGCGCAAGGATGTTGTTAATCTGGTGATTGAGTCGAAGGAAGGCATCAGCCGCGTCAAGCAAATTGTGCAGGATTTAAAGGACTTTTCGCATGTAAACGAAGCCGAGTGGCAATGGGCGGACTTGCATAAAGGCTTGAACAGCACTTTAAACATCGTCAATAACGAAATTAAATACAAGGCGGACATTGTTAAACAATACGGCGATCTGCCGCAGATCGAGTGTTTGCCCTCCCAACTCAATCAAGTATTCATGAATCTATTCGTGAACGCCGCACACGCCATTGAGGAGCGCGGCACCATCACGGTGCGCACTGTATCGCGGGATGATTGGGTATGCGTGGAAGTGGAGGATACCGGCAAGGGTATCCCGCCGGAAAATATCAAGCGCATATTCGATCCGTTCTTTACAACCAAGCCGGTCGGCAAAGGCACCGGGCTGGGATTGTCGCTGGCTTACGGCATTATTAACAAACACCATGGCAGGATCGAAGTGGAAAGCGAAGTGGGTAAGGGCACCTGCTTCAGAATATGGTTGCCCGTGAGTCAGGCGGCCGTTGGCGGCGAGCGGCAACCAGACGTGGCGCAAGCGTAGTGATAACGATGGAGATTGCGACATGAGCCAGGCACAACAGACACAAGGCGTCCCCCAAGGGGATTCCGCAAATCCGGCAACCCTGCTGTTCGTGGACGATGAGGCGAACATTCTCTCCTCGTTGCAGAGGTTGTTCCGGCCTCTGGGGTATCGCATTTTAACCGCCGGCAGCGGCGCGCAAGGTTTGGAGGTCATGGCGCGGGAAACCGTCGATCTGGTGATTTCCGACATGCGCATGCCGAACATGGACGGCGCCGCTTTTCTGGAGCAAGTTGAAAAAAAATGGCCCAACGCCACGCGCATTCTATTAACCGGCTATGCGGACATCACTTCCACCATCCAGGCTATCAACAAGGGAAAAATATACCGTTACATCAGCAAACCCTGGGAAGACAACGACCTGCGCCTGGTGGTGCAGCACGCCTTGGAGGCGCAACAACTGGAGCGTGAAAAGAAGCGCCTGGAGCAAGTGGTGCTTAAGCAGAACGAGGAATTGAAGGCGCTCAACAGCAATCTTGAAAGGCGGGTCGAGGCGCGCACTCAGGAAATCAAGCAGACCGCCGACATGCTGGACCTCGCCTTCCAAGAACTGAAACGCGGTTATAACACAGCTATTCACGTGTTCGCGGGAATGATCGAGTTGCGCGAAAGCAGTAACGCGGGACATGCGCGCCGCGTGGCCGACGCCGCGCGCGCCGTCGCGCAGCATCTAAAAATGACGGAAGACGAGGCGCAGGACGTGTATTACGCGGCGCTGTTGCACGACATCGGAAAAATCGGTCTGCCGGATGCGCTCATCAATAAACCTTTTGTTTCCTTGTCTCCCGAGGAGCGTGCGCGTTTCGAGAAGCATGCCATCGTGGGGCACGCGGCGCTGATGGCCCTGGAGCCGCTGCACAAGGCGTCCGAGTACATACGCTCGCATCACGAGCGGTTCGACGGCAAGGGTTACCCGGATGGTTTGGCGGGCAAGAAGATTCCGCTCGGCGCGCGCATCCTCGCGGCGGTGAGCGATTACGACGATTTGCAGTTGGGCTTATTGATGGAGGGGCAATTCAGTCACCAGGAGGCGCGCACGTTTCTGATCACCAATCGCGGCGGGCGCTATGATCCGCAAGTGGTGGATGCGTATCTGAGGACGGTGGACAGCGGGTTGTACAGCATCGCCGCGTCGGACGAGTTGCGCCTGGCATCGGACGATCTGCGCGAAGGCATGGTCACGTCCAGGGCGGTGGTAGGCAAAAACGGCACGATGCTGCTGACCAAGGGACATGTTTTGAAGGATATTTTGATAAAAAAAATCAAGGAGTTTGAACGCGACGACGGTTGCCAATACACCATATACATAAAAATGAACTGAGAGTCAGCCATGAACCGCCTTATGCTGGTAGACGACGAAAAATATATTTTAAATGCTTTGTATCGTACGCTGTATAACGAAGGCTACGAGATCGAACTCTACGATGATCCTAGGGAAGCCTTGCAATGCGCGCGCACCACGCCATTCGACCTGGTCATATCCGATTATCGAATGCCGGAGATGGACGGCGTATCTTTCCTGGTCTCCTTCAAAAAATTCCAGAGTGACGCTGTGCGCATGATGCTGAGCGGTTACGCCGATCTGGATGCCCTGCAGGGCGCGGTCAACGAAGCGGAAATTTTCCGTTTCATCGCCAAGCCGTGGCAGGACTATGACTTGAAAATCGTTATCGCCCACGCGCTGGCGCACCAGGCCGTATTGTCGGAGAACAAGAGGCTGGCCGACCAGGTGCGTGAACAACAGGAAACGCTCGACATGCTGGAGAAGAAGTATCCTGGCATTACGCACGTCAAGCGCGCGCCGGATGATTCAATTATTTTGGATGAAAGCGATGTTTAGTTTTAGATACAGTTACAAGTTGCAAGTTACAAGTTGTAAGAAAAAAAAACAAAACAACAATCACATTATGTCCGTCTTGTTACTTGTCACTTGCTACTTGTAACTTGTGTATGGCCGAATTCAACGCGCATACTGGAAAGCTTATCATCAAGTTGGTGTATTATGGACCCGCGCAAAGCGGGAAAACCACCAATCTGATGCGCTTGCATGATCTGCTGCGGCCGGAATTGAAGGGTGAAATGATGGTGCTGGAAACGCACGATGACCGCACGCTGTTTTTCGATCTGTTACCCGTGGGATTCAAGAGCGCGGCGGGTTTGCTGGTGAGCCTCAAGTTGTTCACCGTGCCGGGTCAAGTGGCGCACGACGGCACGCGCAAGGCGGTGTTGTCGCGCGCCGACGGCGTGGTATTCGTGGCCGATTCGCAACGTTCGCAGGGCGTTAACAACGCCGAGTCGTTCGAGAATCTTGCGGAGAATGCCGCGCGGGTGGGGCTGGATTTCGACAATTTGCCGCTGGTGGTGCAGTTTAACAAACGCGATTTGCCGGACATTCTCAGCGAACAAGAGATCGGTGAACGCTGGCGCGGAGCGCGCTGGCCGTTGTTGTTCAGCAGCGCGACGCTGGGTGCGGGCGTCGTCGAGACATTCGAGGAACTGCTCGGGCAGGTCTACGGCGCCATGGATGCGACATATGCGCTGGGGTCCAAGCACAACATCGACCGGCGCGCGTTCATCGGCGCCGTCATGGGCGCGCCGCGTCAGGTCACGCCATCATGAATATCCTGCTGCGTGAAAATTTCGACCGCGAGATGGGTCTGCGCGATCTGCTCATCGGCATCGATACGAAAAAACTGTACGATGGTTTATGCGCGCTGCTCGGTGCGGCCATGTGCCTCAAGTCGCGTCAAGGCGAAGTCGTGCTGGGCGACGGTGCGGCGGCGGAAGTGATTGCGCCGGTTACGCTGTGCGGCGAACTCGAACCCGTGGGTTTTATCGAAACGCGCGCCGCGGATGACGTGCGCATCAAAGCCTGCATCGCGCTCTTGGAGTTGCTGCTGTGCAGCGCCAAGCAATACAACATGACCTCCAGGCTGCACGTCGAGGCAATGCACGCCGATTACGAGAAGCTGTTGCAGAAACACGCCGCTCTGCTGGAGTCCGAGGCGCGCTATAAGACGCTTGCGGAGAATCTGGAAGCACGCGTGGCAGAGCAGGTGGAAACAATTGAAAATGCGCAGCGGCAACTCTACCAGGCCGAAAAAATGGCCTCAGTCGGACAACTCGCCGCCGGCGTCGCGCATGAGATTAATAACCCCATCGGCTTTATCGCCAGCAATCTTAATACAGCTCAATTCTACGTGCAGAGGCTGTGCGCATTCGGTGAATTAATGAGACAAGGCCGAGACGGCGCATCTCTACAGGCCGCCTGGGCGCAAGACAAGCTGGATTTTGCTATCGAGGATTTCGGCGCGTTACTCAAAGAAAGCGCCGAAGGTGCGGAGCGCATCAGCCGCATTGTGGCAGACCTTAAAGGCTTCTCCAATGTAGACCGCGCCGAGGAGATGGTCGCCGACGTGAATGACAGTATTCGGCGGGCCTGCAACGTGGCCGCCGGCAATATTAAAGATCACGCCGAGATCAAGCTCGATCTCGGTGAGTTGTCGCACACGCGCTGTTACCCCGGGCGGCTCAGTCAGGTGTTTCTCAATCTTTTGCTGAACGCCGGTCAGGCTATGACGAGCTTCGGCGCCATCCGCATTCAAAGCACCATGGAGAATAACGAAATTGTCGTGCGCATCGCGGACAATGGGTGTGGCATCCCCGAGGACGTATTGCCGCGTATCTTCGATCCGTTTTTCACCACCAAGGACGTTGGACAGGGAACCGGATTAGGGTTGTCGGTCAGCCATGACATCGTGAAGGCGCACGGCGGGCGCATTAAAGTAGATAGCCAGATTGGCGTAGGCGCCGTCTTTACGATTTATCTGCCGGTGAGGAGTTGACCATGGCCCGTTATGCATCATTGTTCACCGGCGTAGGTTCTGAAAAGACTGGTGATACGGAAACACCCAAGGGCGCGCAATACCGTATCTTGCTCGTTGATGACGAGGTGAATGTGTTGAAAGCGTTGGAGCGCGTATTCCGCCAGGAGAATTACGCCATCACGCCGGTCAACGGCGCGCAGGAAGCGCTCACGCTGCTCGCCCGGGAAAATTTTCAATTAATGATTTGCGATTACATGATGCCCGGCATGAACGGCGCCGAATTGCTGCGGCGCGCCAAGGCGCAGCATCCGGAGATGATACGCATCATGCTCACCGGCCACGCCGACACCGATGCGGTGATGGGCGCGATCAAGGACGGCGCGGTATACAAGTTCATTCTCAAACCGTGGAATGATGACGATCTGCGCGTGACCGTGGCGCTGGCGCTCGAGCAATATGATCTAATCGAAAAGAATAAAAAGTTGCAAAAGGAAAATAAGGAAAAAGCCCGCGAGCTTGTGGCCCTGTCCAAGCTGGCGGTGACTAACCGCAGCCAACTGGCGGTGATGCTGAACAAGCGAAATCTGCTTACTCATCAGCAAGTACAGGAGTTGCACAAATTACAACAAGCGCGCCGCGAGCCGATTATCAGATTGCTGTTGGAGCGCGGCTGGGTCAGCGAGAAAATACTGCGCGAAATTTTACGCAAAGATCTATTGGTCGAAGAGGTGGCGCTTGCGGAAATGCGCGTCGATCCCTCGGTCGCTGCGCTCATCCCGCACAGCTTTTGCGAGCGGCAGTGGGTGTTGCCTCTGAAAATGGAGGGCCGTCAGTTGATGCTGGCCGTGGCCGATCCACTGGACAATGGACTGATTGACGATCTACGTTTCGTGTCGGGATTGGAGATTCGCGTGGTCATGGCGGACGTGGCGTCGCTCAAGGCCAAGATCGCGGAGGTGTACGGTAAGGAACCCACCGATTTCCAGGAATTGGAGACGCTGATTTCCACCACAGATCCCTACGAGGGCATCGAGATCATCATCGATGACGACGAGGCGGTGCCGCTGGAGGACTTGCTGCGCAGCACCGAGGAACCGCCCGCCATACGCCTGGTGAACGCCATTATCATCGAGGCGATCCGGCTCGGCGCCAGCGACATCCACATTCAGCCGCGCACCAAGAACGTTGTAGTGCGCTACCGCATCGACGGCGTGCTGTTCGACAAGATACACATCCCGCACAATTTGCATATGGCGCTGGTATCGCGCATCAAGGTTATGGCGGAGATGGACATCACCGAGCGGCGGCGCCCGCAGGACGGCCGCATCGCGGTAAAAACACCGCTGCGCGTCGTGGACTTGCGCATTTCCAGTCTACCCACCATCAACGGCGAAAAGATCGTCATGCGCATGTTGGACCGGAATTCTCCGATACGCAGCCTCAACGATCTCGGTCTTTCCCTGCCCGACCTCAAGAAAGTCGCGGACATGGTGGATAAGCCGCAAGGCATCATCCTGGCCACCGGCCCCACCGGCAGCGGCAAGACCACCACCTTGTATTCCTTGTTGCAGCACAACGCCACGGCCACCAAGAATTACATTACTATCGAGGACCCGGTGGAATATTATCTGGACATGGCGGGTCAGGTGCTGATTCGTGAAAAAATCGGCTTGAATTTTTCCTCGGTGCTGCGCGCCATCCTGCGCCAAGACCCGGACGTGATCCTGCTCGGCGAAATCCGCGACCTGGATACCGCCGAAGTGGCTTTTCACGCCGCGCTCACCGGACATCTGGTGTATTCCACTTTGCATACCAATTCCGCCGTGGCCACCATTGCGCGCCTGTACGACTTGGGTTTGAAGCCGTACATCGTCGCCACCGCTTTGGAAGGCATCATCGCGCAGCGCTTGGTGCGCAAGATTTGCGAGGAATGCCGGGAGCCGGTGACGCCGCTGGCGGCGTTGACGGCGCGCCTCGGCCCGTTGTTCGACCCCGCCAAAATCACGGCCTATAAAGGCAGGGGTTGCGCGCATTGCAATAAGAGCGGCTATCGCGGACGGGCGCCCATTTACGAGGTGCTGGTGCCCGATGGACAGATGCGCCACCTCATGTCGTCGGGCGCCAGTATTCTCGACTTGACTAAGGCGGCTATGCAGCTCGGCAGCGCCTCGCTGCTCGAGGACGCCCATGCCAAGGTACAGCAGGGCGTGACCACTGTGGAGGAAGTGTTGCGTGTATTGGGTCCGCAGAATGCTTGAATTTTTAAGGAAATTCTGAATAAATCAGAGTTCCCTTAGAGCGTATCTAATGCTGCGGTTTCCCAAGAAAAAACTTCTTTTTTTCCTCACGGTCTAATTTACCAGCTTCAAGAATTTAAAATTGCCGGGGCTTGGGATAAAGTTTTAAAGAGAGTAGGATATCAGTACGTAAGCGGTCGTTTACGGTTTCATTTCCGAGGCGCCCATCCGGGGCCATAGGGAACACAGACGATGGCCAGGGCGCTGGGTGCTAAGTATCCAGGAGGGCTTATGAATCTGAGCAAGTACTTAAGAGACGCCACCTCGGTCGGGGAATGGGGAGGCCGGGAGCAACTGGCGGCGGAAAACCTTAACCGCATCTACCACGCGATGGATCTCGCCTTAAGTTGTTTGGTGGTGGGCGAGGAAGCGCGCTATCACCCCGATGAGTACGATGCAATTATGTCTCAGGTATGGCGGGACTGGGCGGGTAAGCCCGAACTGCTGACACTCACCGACGATGACATCCGCGCCTACGTTGAACGCAAGAACTCCGTTTGTCCACCCCCTAGGGTAGAGACGGCCTGGCCTTACGTGTAAGTTACAGGGTGGCCAATGGATGGGCCGCCTTGTTATTAACTCGGTAATAAAATATATCCGTTATTTTATTACCCTCGACAGGGCCGATGCGCGTCCAGCCTAGGCTGCGGCAAGGCATCCTTGCCTTGTTATTAAGTCGGGGCAATATTTCTGCCGGATTATTAACCCGCCGCTAGTCATACCTTTTTCTTGTCCGCCAATAGTTGGTAATTTGGTAATATTGCCGTATTCCCTTACAGATGAGCTAAAGTCGGCAATATGTTCACCGGAATTATCGAAGCCGTGGGCGTCGTTGACGCCCTGGAGCGGCATACGTCCGGCGCGCGCTTGCGCGTCGGCGCGGGCAAACTTGACCTGACCGGTGTGCGCGCGGGTGACAGCATCGCCGTCAACGGCGTGTGCCTGACCGTCACCGCCTTGCACGGCGGCGGCTTCGACGCCGACCTGTCCGCGCAAACCCTGTCCTGCACCACCTTCGCCGCGCTTGCGCCCGGCGCGCGCGTCAATTTGGAACAATCACTTACACCCGCCGCGCGGCTCGGCGGCCACTGGGTGAGCGGCCACGTGGACGGCGTGGGCCGGGTGGTTGAGCGCCGCCCGGACGGCGCGTCGCTGCGCCTGCGCATCCGCGCGCCGGACGCCCTCGCCAAATACATCGCCGTCAAAGGTTCAATTTGCGTCGACGGCGTGAGCCTCACGGTAAACGCCGTACGCGGCGCCGAGTTCGAGGTCAATATCATTCCGCACACCTTGCAAGAAACCACGCTGGGCGACGTGCAAGTAAACTCCCTGGTCAACCTCGAAGTGGACATTATCGCCCGCTACCTGGAACGTCTGTTGTTGGGTGAACGCGCGGTGCACGAGTAATTTATGGCGCTTAGCACTATCGAAGACATCATCACTGATATCCGCCAGGGAAAAATGGTGATCCTGATGGATGACGAGGACCGTGAAAACGAAGGCGATCTCATCATGGCGGCCTCTGAGGTAACGGCGCAGGACATCAACTTCATGGCGCGCTATGCGCGCGGCCTGATCTGCCTCACGCTCACCCGTGAACGCTGCGCGGCGCTGCGCCTGCCGCTCATGGTGTACGACAACAACACCAAGCACGGCACCAACTTCACCGTGTCCATCGAGGCCGCCGAAGGCGTCAGCACCGGTATCTCCGCCGCCGACCGCGCGCACACCGTACGCACCGCCGTGGCGCCGCGCGCCAAACCCTCCGATCTGGTGCAGCCCGGCCACATCTTTCCGCTCATGGCGCAACCCGGCGGCGTGCTCACGCGCGCCGGACACACCGAGGCAGGTTGCGATTTGGCGCGCCTTGCGGGGCTGGAACCGGCCGCCGTGATCGTGGAAATTCTCAACGAGGACGGCAGCATGGCGCGCCGTCCCGATCTGGAGCGTTTCGCGCGCGAACACGGTTTAAAGATCGGCACCATCGCCGACCTGATCCGCTACCGCACCCGCAACGAGCAGACTGTGGAGCGCGTCGCCGAATGTAAAATCACCACCGAGTTTGGTTCGTTTCACCTCATCGCCTACCGTGATACCATCGGCGACGATGTGCACTTCGCCCTGCTGCGTGGCGACGTGCATCCGGAAACGCCGACGCTGGTGCGCGTACATTTGCAAAGCACGCTGCGTGATGTGCTGGGCATGGTGCGCACCGATATAGGCTGGCCGTTGCGCAACGCGCTGCGCCGCGTCGATGAAGAAGGCGCGGGCGTGATCGTGTTGCTGCGCAAGCCCGAAACGTCGCGCGAACTGATCGGACGCGTCAAAAATTACGAACTGCAAGATAAAGGCGTACACTTGCCGCGCCAGGAAACCGGCGCGGATTTGCGCACCCACGGCATCGGCGCGCAGATACTCACCGATCTCGGCGTGCGCAAAATGCGCGTGCTGAGCGCCCCGAAAAAAGTACATGCGTTATCGGGCTTCGGTCTGGAAATAGTCGAATACGTGCCGTACGAGAACTGATTTTAACCATGAAACAAAGCCCCGCTCTTCCCGCTGAATTCCAGCTTCCCGGCGTGCGCATCGGCGTGATCGCCGCGCGTTTCAACAGCGCCATCGTCGATGGCCTGCTGAACGGAGCGCTGGACGTTTTGCAGCGTCACGGCGTACGCCGCGCCGACATCCACGTGGTGTACGCGCCCGGCGCATTCGAACTACCGCTCGCCGCGCAGCGCATGGCGGCGACCAAGCGCTACGACGCCTTGATTGCGCTCGGCGCGGTAATACGCGGCGCCACCGCGCACTTTGAGTACGTCGCCGGACCCTGTGCTACAGGCTTGGCCGACGTCGCTTTGCGCCAGGACATTCCCATCGGCTTCGGCGTGCTCACCGTCGATGACGAGCGGCAGGCCGTCGAACGCTCCGGCCCTGATCAACACAACAAAGGCGGCGAGGCCGCGCTGGCGGTGCTGCACATGATTAAACTGTTGCGCGAGATCAGCGCATGAGCCGCGCGCGCAGCCGCGCCCGCCACGCCGCGGTGCAGGCCCTTTACCAATGGCAGTTGTCGCACCAGGACGTGCAGGACATCGAACAACAATTTCTCACCGAACAGGACATGAAGCGCGTCGAGGTTCCTTATTTTCAGGAACTGCTGCAACAAATTCCGCGGCGTCTGGCCGAACTGGATAATTATCTCGGCCCGCTGCTCGACCGCCCACTGCCGGAAGTAGACCCGGTGGAACGCGCCATCCTGCGCATTGGCGCATACGAATTGGGTTTCCGCCCGGATGTCCCTTACCGCGTAGTCATCAATGAAGCGGTGGAGACAGCCAAGCTGTTCGGCGGTGAGGAAGGCTACAAATACGTCAACAGCATTCTCGACAAACTCGCGCGCAAACTGCGCAAAACGGAAATGAAAAAAACCTAACGCGAAGACGCAAAGACGCGCAGAGATTGTAAGTAAATGTAGTTCACGTCGAGCGCAGCAGGTTCAACAGAGGATTCTCCCTTCTCCCTCCGGCAGAAGGGTTGGGGATGAGGGAGGATTTTGTTGGACTTTTAAATTTCCATCCTTGCGAATTTAGCGTCTTTGCGTGAGAATTTTTATGTCCGAATTCGACATCATCCAGCGTTACTTCAAACGCCCTGTCACCGATGATGACGTACTACACGGCATCGGCGACGACTGTGCGTTGCTGCGCGTGCCGTCCGATCAAGACCTCGCGGTTTCCATCGACACCTTGGTTGCCGGCGTGCATTTCCCGCCGCAAACCAGCCCTTACGACATCGGCCATAAAGCCCTTGCCGTAAATTTAAGCGACCTGGCCGCGGCGGGCGCGGAGCCGCGCTGGGCGACGCTGGCGCTCACGCTCCCGCAGCCCGATGAAACCTGGCTCGCGGACTTCAGCGCGGGATTTTTCGCGCTCGCCGAACGCTACAACGTACAACTGGTCGGCGGCGACACCACGCAAGGGCCGCTGTCCATCACTGTGCACGTGCACGGCCTCACGCCGCGCGGCCGGATGCTGCGCCGCGCCGGCGCGCGCCCCGGTGATCTCATTTACGTCACCGGCACGCTGGGCGACGCCGGACTCGCACTGCGCGCCTTGCAAGGGCAAATTAAATTGACTCCCGAACACGCCGCGCACGTCATGCAACGCCTCAACCGCCCGGAGCCGCGCATCACCGCTGGTCTGGCGCTGCGCGACCTGGCCAGCGCTGCCATCGACATCTCCGACGGCCTCGCCGCCGACCTCGGCCACATCCTCGCCGCGAGCGGCGTGGGCGCGAGCATTGAGATCGAACGCTTGCCGCTGTCGCCCGCCGTGTCCGCGCAGCATGATTGGAATCTACCGCTGGCCAGCGGCGACGATTACGAACTGTGCTTCACCGCGCCGCCGCAACACGAAAAAAAATTAACCGCCGTGCTGGAGCAAAGCGGATGTGCGTGCACGCGCATCGGCGCCATCGAAATACCCCCCGGCCTGCGCTGCAAACTTGCCAACGGTGAATTATTCACCCCGCGCATAACCGGCTATCAGCATTTTTAAATGTAGCAAAACTCACCGAGGCCATTGTGCGCGTGGTGTGGAACGTCTTAGGAAGCCTGGCAACCGCCTACGCAGCGTTGCTTACCGGTGTGTTCCTGTTTCAGTCGCGGCTGGTCTATTTCCCCGATATAGGCCGCGAGTTCTCCGCCACGCCGCGCGACGCGGGCCTCGACTACGAAGAAGTACGGCTCGACACCGCCGACGGCGAAAGCCTGCACGCCTGGTTCGTCCCGGCGGAGCGTGAGCGGGGAACCGTGCTGCTGTTCCACGGCAACGCCGGCAACATCGCCCACCGCATTGAATATCTGTCCATGCTCCACCGGCTGGGTTATTCCAGCTTCATCTTCGACTACCGCGGCTACGGCAAGAGCAGCGGCAAGCCCAGCGAGCCGGGAACCTACCGCGACGCCGAAGCGGCGTGGCGTTACCTTACCCTCACGCGCAACATCGAGCCCCGGCGCATCGCGCTCCTGGGAGAATCGCTCGGCGGCGCGGTGGCGGCGTGGCTCGCGTCACGCCCACAACCCGGCGCGCTGGTGCTGGCCTCGGCTTTCACCTCCGTGCCGGACCTCGGGGCCGAGGTTTATCCGTTCCTGCCGGTGCGGCTGCTGTCGCGCTTTGACTACAACACCCGCGCCTACCTCAAGGATGTGCGCGCCCCGCTGCTCATCGCCCACAGCCGCGAGGACGAGATCATCCCCTACCGCCACGGCCTCGCGCTGTTCGAGGCGGCGCGCGAACCCAAGACTTTTCTCGAAATGCGCGGCGGCCACAACGACAGCTTCCTGTTCAGCCGCGAGTCCTGGGCCCGTGAGCTGGGCGGCTTTCTCGATCGCTACGTGGGGAATCCGACGCCTGCCCGCAGAGACTGAACCGATGTTATATCCTTACATTAGATGATAAGTTGCGCAAAAAAGCGAAGGGGGGTAAGTCAGGTAAACATCACCTGTATTTAGATCAGTCAACAATGGTAAAGCTTATATCAAAAAGCGCGCTTGTTGGAGCTGCTCTCCTCAAATTTCAGATAGAGATTGGTCTCGGATATCAAAATACAAGACGCGACCCCCGACCCCGCGCCCCCTTTACGCGACCCCGATCCCTTTACGTACTTCCTGGGCATCGGATTCACCTGGCAAATTCACATCTCCGCCGCCGGCCCGGGTGGGGATTTCTCCTTCTCCGGAATCTCGGTCATGGTGGCCTCGGTGAGCAGTAGCACGCTCGCCACCGATACCGCGTTTTCGAGCGCGATGCGCACCACCTTGGTGGGATCAATGATGCCGGCCTGCACCAGGTCCACGTATTCCTTGCGCGCGGCGTCGAAGCCGAGCGCGCCCTGGCTAGTGAGCATGCGATTCACCACCACGCCGCCATCCACCTCCGAGTTCTCGGCGATCTGACGGGCCGGCGCTGCGAGTGCGCGTCGTAGGATTTGCAAGCCGGTCTTCTCGTCTCCTTCGGTCTTGGCCTCCTCGCGCGCTACGGCTTCGGTGGCGCGCAGCAGCGCGAGGCCTCCGCCCGGCACAATGCCTTCGGCGACCGCCGCCTTGGTGGCGGAGATGGCGTCGTCGAGCGCCTCTTTCCTGGATTTCATCTCGGACTCGCTCGGGGCGCCCACGCGAATCACAGCTACGCCGCCTGCGAGCTTGGCCAGGCGTTCTTCGAGTTTTTCCTTGTCATAATCGCTCGTGGCCTTCTCGATCTGCTTGCGAAGCTGGGTGATGCGCGCGGCAATCGCCGACTTGTCGCCGGCGCCGCCGATAATCGTGGTGTGGTCTTTGTCCACCACGATGCGCTGGGCGCGGCCGAGCTGTTCGAGTTGCACGTCTTCGAGACTGAGGCCGACCTCCTCGGCGATCACCTGGCCGCCGGTGAGCGCCGCCATGTCCTGCAACATTTCCTTGCGGCGGTCGCCGAAGCCAGGCGCCTTGACCGCGCAGCTCCGGAGCACCGCGCGAATCTGATTGACGATCAGGGTGGCGAGCGCCTCGCCCTCGACGTCTTCGGCTACGAATAGGATCGGTTTGCTGGTTTTGGCGACCTGCTCGAGCAGCGGCAACAGATCCTTCAGACTGCCGATCTTGCGGTCGCTGAGCAGCACGTATGCATCTTCCAACACCGCCTCCATCTTTTCGGCGTGGGTGATGAAGTAAGGCGAAATGTAGCCGCGGTCGAACTGCATGCCCTCGACCACCTCGAGCACGGTTTCAGTGGTCTTGGATTCCTCGACCGTGATGACGCCTTCGCCGCCGACCTTCTCCATGGCCTGCGCTACCAGCTCGCCGATCGCCGGGTTGTTGTGCGCGGAGATGGTGGCGACCTGCGCCTTCTCGATCCGCGTCTGCACCGGCCGCGAGAGTGCGCGCAGGGATTCGACGGCGGCCTTCAACCCGCGGTCGAGCCCACGCTTCAAGTCAATGGCGCTTGCTCCGGCCACGGTATTGCGGATACCGTCGGCGAGGATTGCGTGCGCGAGGATTGTTGAAGTTGATGTGCCGTCGCCGACTGCATCGCCGGTCTTCTCCGCCGCCTGGCGCAACATGCGCGCGCCGAGGTCTTCTTCCGGCTCCTCAAGCTCGGCCTCCTTGGCGATGGTCACACCGTCGTTACACACCAGCGGCACACCCCATTTCTTCTGGATCAGCACCGATTTGGATTTGGGACCAAGGGTGATGCGCACCGCATCGGCGAGCTTTCCTGCGCCTTGCAGGATTTTCTCGCGCGCCTGTGAACGAAACAGGATTTGCTTGGCGGTCATGGGTTATAAGCTAGAACATGCGCCGACTGGAGGCTTTGACGTAGATCAAACAACATTCTCCGGGGCGCCGATTTCGATCAAGGGCCGGCCCGCCAGCGCTAGCCATTGATCTCCGGCGGGTCGAGGCCTTCGCAGCGGGTGCAGGCGCGATGTTCGGCGAGCTAGCGTTCGTATTCCCGATCAACGCCTTGGCCTGCGTTGAAATGTGTGAAAATTGAAAATCACCGAAGAAACAGGTGTGCCTCGGTCCGACCCCGTTTGCTTCGCAGGTTTCCGCAGTTAACAAAGCCCGAATTTGCTCTCCTTAATCCGTCCCCAATCCCGGATTAATTCGGTAAGCTCATCGGCCGGGAGCGGTTTGCTGCAGTAGTAACCTTGGATCATGTCGCAACCCTCCCCGCGCAGGAGCTCGAGTTGCTCGGAGGTTTCCACTCCCTCCGCAATAACTTTCATGCCGAGCGCGCGCGCCATGGCGATGACAGCCTTTACGATCGCGGCATCATCGGGATCAGTGGCGATGTCACGCACGAAACTGCGGTCGATTTTGAGATGATCGATCGGGAAGCGCTTGAGGTAGCTCAACGAGGAGTAACCTGTGCCGAAATCATCGAGGGAGAAGTTTACCCCTATTTCGTCCAGCGCCTCGATGCAGGCGGTCGTCTGCGCGCTCTTCATAAGGATGCTTTCGGTGAGTTCGAGGTCAAGATACTGTGGTTCAATCCCGGCCTCGGCGAGCGCCCGGCGCACTGTCTCGATCAGGACTTGATGATTGACCTGCTGCATCGAGAGGTTGACCGCGACCCGCAGCGGCGGAAACCCCTGTTTCCCCCAAACCTTGATCTGGGTGCAGGCGGTCTTCAGCACCCACTCGCCAATTGGCACGATCAGCCCGGTCTCCTCGGCCACGGGGATAAACTCCATGGGAGGAATGAGTCCTTCCTCGGGATGGTTCCAGCGCAGCAACGCCTCCATGCCGACAAGTCTTCCGGTGCGCAGATCCACCTGTGGCTGGTAGTGCAGCACAAATTCTTCCCACTCCAGGGCGTGGTGCAGCCCGCTTGCAAGAGCCAGACGCCGGGCGGCGCGGACATGGAGTTCGGCCGTATAGAGCCTGAAGGTATTTCGCCCCGACTCCTTGGCATGGTACATGGCGGTGTCGGCATTTCTGATGAGGCTTTCCGCATCGCCCTCATCCAGCGGATACAGGGTGATGCCGATACTTGCGCTCACATGCATATCCCGTCCATCAACAGTGAAGGGTGCGTCCAGCAGCGCCTGGATCTTCCGGACAATACCGGCCACTTCGTCCACGTGGCGAATGTTAGGAAGCACCACGGCAAACTCGTCCCCTCCGAGGCGGGCAATGGTATCCCCCGCCCGCAGTCCGGCGCTGAACCGATCTGCCACCGCCCTGAGCAGCCTGTCCCCCATGCCATGCCCGAAGCTGTCGTTGATGTGCTTGAAGTGGTCGAGGTCAATAAACAGCAGCGCGACCATGTGACCTTCGCGGTCTGCCTCGCTTAAAACCTGCTGCAGACGGTCGTCAAGCAACTTGCGATTGGGAAGCCAGGTCAAGGGGTCATAAAGCGCCAGATGTTCAAGGCGCGCCTCTGCCTGTTTGCGCTGAGTGATGTCATGCATGAAGCAATAGTGACCGATGAGCTTATTCTGCTCGTCGTAGGTGCCGACCATCACTATATGTTTGTAGAAAACCGAACCATTTTTGCGCAAGCCCCTGACTTCCACCTCCGATTTCCCGCTCGCCCGCATGCGCTGGTACGCTGCCTTCGCCAAGCCAAGGTCGTCCGGGTGCACTGTTATCGACCATTCGGCGCCGATCAGATCTTCCGGGGTGGAACCGATTATGTCGGCATAGGCCTTGTTGACCGTGCTGTAGCGCCCCTCTGCATCCAGCCGCGCGATTCCATCGACGGCGTTTTCCAGTGCAACGGCTATTTCACGCAGTGCCTGTTCCGCTCTGATACGGTCGGCGATCTCGGCGCGCAATGAGGCATTTTGCTGTGAGAGCTGGAAGGCGCGCGCGAGTTCCGCGTTGTACAATTCGTCCTGTGCCCACACAGCCATGTCACGGAGTGTGTCGAGTTGTTCCTGATTCAGGTGGCGCGGACGGCGGTCTATAATGCAGAAAGTGCCGAGCCGGCTGCCGTTCGGCGCAGTGATCGGGAAGCCGGCATAGAAACGGATATGCGGCTCTCCTGTCACTAACGGATTGTCGGCAAAGCGCTCGTCGAGCAACGCGTCGGATACGACCAGTGCGCGGTCCTCTAAAATGGCGTGGCCGCAAAATGAAATACCGCGCGGCGTCTCGGAGACATCCAGGCCTTGACAGGATTTGAACCACTGGCGCTCCGCATCCACCAGGGTAATGAGCGCGATCGGCACATCGAACAGGCGCATGGCAAGGCGCGTGATGCGATCAAAACGCGCCTCGGGAGGCGTATCCAGGATAGACAGGGCATACAGCGTGGACAGCCTTACCGATTCATCAGGCGGCAGCGGCGCTTCTTTCATGATGCTTCGTTACCCACTCTGTGGAGGGTTTGCCATGTTCGCTCTCCGCTTATGTAACGCGGGGCCAGAAATATATTCCCCAGCCTGCTCAGGATAAACTTATTGACTCCAGCCAGATAGAGCAAGCGAATAGGGCGCAGACCGCGCACATCGTAAAGGGTCGGAGCATAAAGCTCAAGCATAAAGTGTAGACGTTCAGACTTGATCCGACAGTTACCGGGTTAGTGGGTGATGACTGTCAGGTCACATGCAGCCGATTAATTGTTCCTGCCGGATTTTCCTGCCATCGGCAAAGGTCTCTATGGGCGTTCGCCCACAGCACATTTTGCCCTGATGGGTACGCTCATGATTATAGTGCGCCATCCAGATGTCAAGATCGGCCTGTAGGGCATCGAGGCTCGGATAGACCTTCTTGCGGAACGCCGCTTGGTAAAACTCCTGCAGGATCGTCTTATGAAAGTGCTCGCAGATGCCGTTGGTCTGCGGGGAGGCGGCTCTCGTGCGCGTGTGCTCGATGTCGTTCATGGCCAGCTACGGTTGGTAATCGTGCTGTTCCGGCTTGCCGCAGTATTCGGCGCCACGGTCGGTGAGGATACGTAGCACCGGTACTTCCTGTTCAGCAAAGCAGGGGATCACGCGATCATTGAGCAGGTCGGCCGCCGTGATCGGCGTTTTGGTGGTATAGAGCGGGGCTTCGGCCACGAGTCTCGTCCTTGGCGGTCAGTCGTTGTTTGAAGTTGGCCAGCCGGTGGCGCAGCCAGATGGAGCGCACACCGGAGGGGCTGACAAAGGCGCCGCGCTTGCGCAACTCATTGCCCACGCGCACCTGGCCGTGGGCCGGCTGTTCGAGGGCATAGACCGGGACCGCCTGTTCCACGGCTTCGCCGACTCGATTCTTGAAGTTGGGGCGGCGCGGTCCTTGTGTAACAGCGCCCCCCAGACCGCCGCGGGCCTTGGCCTCCTGGTAACGATAGAACGTATCTCTCGACACGCCCATCAGTTTGCAGGCCTGCGACACATTACCCAGCTCGTGGGCCAGATTCAGCAAACCGAGCTCGTGTTTTACCAACGGTTGATTTACAACGTTCATGCAGGGTTACTCCTCTTAGGTTAAATGATTGCTCACACAACCATCTAATCCGGTAACCCCGCCCTTTTCATGACGAGTGTCAGATCGGATCGAAACTTCTACACCTGACTTACACTTGACTTTCGGAAGGATTCTGAGCCCTTTCTCGGTGGAAAAAACGGGGCATTACGTTTTGCGCAACCCGTGAACGAAGTCGGGACGTGAGAGCGTTACAACATCGGCTGCAACACCTCCCAGACGTTTTCCATTATTCGCGCCTGCGCCGGCGCGCGCGGGTGTACGCCGTCGGTTTGCATCAGTTCCGGTTTGTCGGCGATGCCTTCCAGCAGGAAGGGCAGCAGCGTCACGCTGTAGTGCCGCGCTAAATCCACGTAGACCTGACGGAACCTTTTCGTGTAGGCGGGGCCATAGTTAGGCGGCAGTTGCATGCCGACGAGCAGCACGCGCGCGCCGCGCGCCAGGCTGCGTTCGATGATCGCGGCGAGGTTGGCGCGCATGGCGTCCACCGGTAAGCCGCGCAGGCCGTCGTTGCCGCCCAACTCGACGATCACGATGGCGGGCCGATGTTCATCCAGCGCGCGGTCGACGCGCGCCAGCGCGCCGCTGGTGGTATCGCCGCTGATGCTGGCGTTTACGATTCGATGCGGATAATCTTGGCTGGTCAGGCGTTTTTGCAGGAGACTCACCCAGCCCGTGTTGTGCTCCATGCCATAGGCCGCGCTTAAACTATCGCCCAGCACTAAAATAACCGGCTTGCCGGCCGCGTGGGCGGCGCTCGCGACAACCCATAAAAAAACAAACAGGAATATTTTTAATGTCGAACGATACATGGCGTCCCATTATGACGTTGAAAAAGTCCGTCCGGGACTTTTTCAACTACGCAAGACAAAAATGTCATTTTCGCCTTGCTTCATTTTCCAAACACTTGCATGTTCGGAAAATGGCGGCACATCCCTATGCCGCATGGCGGCCTGCTGAAGAGCAAACTTTTCAGCAGGCCGCCATTGTGCAGGCGGAAATGCTCGGTAAGCAAGTTCTCGGGCCGGAAGGTCCACTGGTGTTGCTGCAAGATATCAGTTTCAGCGTCATGCCCGGCGAGGCGGTCGCCGTGGTGGGCGCCTCCGGCTCCGGTAAAACCACGCTGCTGGGCCTGCTCGCCGGGCTCGATACGCCCAGCCAAGGGCGTGTGTTGCTCGACGGCCAGGATTTGTTCGCGCTCGACGAGGACGGGCGCGCGCGTCTGCGCGGGAGCATGATCGGCTTCATATTTCAGACCTTCCAATTGCTGCCCGGTTTAACCGCGTTGGAAAATGTCATGCTGCCGTTGGAATTAATGCAGCGGCCCGGCGTCGATGCGCGCGACGGCGCCCGCGCGGTGTTGGGCCAGGTGGGCCTGCAGGAGCGCCTGCACCATTATCCCAAACAACTTTCCGGCGGCGAGCAGCAGCGCGTCGCCATCGCGCGCGCCTTCGTCACGCAGCCCAAGCTGCTGTTCGCCGACGAGCCCACCGGCAATCTCGATCAGGCCACCGGCGCGCGCGTCATCGATTTGCTGTTCGAGCTCAATCGCCGGCAGGCCGCCACGCTGATATTGGTCACGCACGACGAGGAGCTCGCGAGCCGTTGCGGTCGCCGTCTGCGGCTGGTCGCGGGCCGCTTGAATTCGGCATGACGGCGCTCTTGTTGCCATGGCGCATGTTGCGGCGCGACTGGCGCGCCGGGGAATTGCGTTTATTGTTCCTCGCGCTGCTGGTCGCCGTGGCGGGCGTCAGCGCGGTGGGGTTTTTCACCGACCGCATCGCGCAGGCCTTGCAGCGCCAGGCCAATGAACTGCTCGGCGCGGACTTGGCGCTGATCGCCAGACATCCGCTGCCCGAGGAATTCGCGCGCAGCGCCGCGCGCTTCAATCTGCGCACCGCGCAGACCGTCACCTTTCTCAGCATGGTGCTAGCCGGTGAAAAAAATCAACTTGCCGAGATCAAAGCGGTGAGTGAAAACTACCCGCTGCGCGGCCAACTGCGCCGCGCCGAGCGTCCCTTCGATCCCGGCGTTATCGCGCAAGCGCCGCCCGCGCCGGGCACGGCATGGCTGGACACACGCCTCATCAATGTACTCGCGGCGCCGCCGGGCGGCGCCGTTACACTTGGTACAGTACAATTCAAGGTTGACGCCGTGCTCGCGCAGGAGCCGGATCGCAGCGGCGATTTTTTCAGCATTGCGCCGCGCTTGCTGATGAATATACAGGACCTGCCCGCCACGGAGCTGATCCAGCCGGGCAGCCGCATTACGTATCGCCTACAAATGGCGGGCGCGCCGCAAGATATACAAAATTTTCGCGCCTACCTCCAACCACGTTTATCGCCCGGTGAAAAGCTGGAAGGCGTGGAAGACGCGCGCCCCGAAGTGCGCGCCGCGCTGAAGCGTGCGCAGCAGTTTCTCGGCTTGGCGGCGCTGGTCAGCGTGCTGCTGGCGGGCGTAGCGGTGGCCGCCGCCGCGCGCCGTTACACGTTGCGCCATCTGGATGACAGCGCCGTCATGCGTTGCCTGGGCGCTACGCAAGGCCGCATCACCCACCTTTACGTCGGCCAAATGGTAATGCTGGGTCTGGCGGCCAGCCTCGCCGGCATTGTCGTCGGTTATTTCGCGCAGTGGACGCTCGCCGATTTACTGGGCAGTTTGGTGGCCGCCGAATTGCCCGCACCCTCGTGGCGGCCGGTCGCGTTCGGTTTGCTGATCGGCATGGTGACGCTGCTCGGCTTCGTTGTGCCGCCGTTGCTGGCGCTCAAGGACGTGCCCGCGCTGCGCGTGTTGCGGCGCGAGATCGACGCGGGCAAACCGCGCACGCTCAGCGCCTACGGCTTGGGGTTGCTGTTGCTTTCCGGCCTCATGCTCTGGCAAGCCGGCGATCTCAAACTCGGTGTTTACATCATCCTCGGCACGGCGGGCGCGCTGCTGTTTCTCGCGGGCGCGGCGTATGCCGGGGTAGCGGCGCTGACCGCGCTGCGCAAGCGCGCCGGCGTGGCGTGGCGTCTCGGATTAGCCAACGTCGCGCGGCGCGCCCGCAGTTCCGTGACGCAAGTGCTGGCGCTCGGCGTCGGCATTCTCGCACTGTTGCTGTTGACGCTGGTGCGCGGCGATTTGCTGGCAAGCTGGCAGGGCAGCTTGCCGCCGCAAGCGCCCAACCGTTTTCTGATCAATATCCAGCCGGATCAACGGCAAGCGCTGCGCGAATTTTTCGCGCGCGCGGACATGCCCGATCCGGCGTTGTATCCCATGGTGCGCGGACGGCTCACGCACATCAATAACCGGCCGGTGACGGCGCGCGATTACACCGACGATCACGCCGCGCGCATGGTGGAGCGTGAATTTAATCTATCGTGGATGAGTGATTTGCCCAACGACAACGTGGTGGTCACCGGGAGCTGGTGGGCGCCGCGAGACTACGACAAAAAATTCTTTTCCGTGGAAGAAGGCATCGCCAAAACCTTGGGGATAAAACTCGGCGACAGTCTCACTTATCTGATCGGCGGCGACACGTTCACCGGCGTCGTCACGAATTTACGCAAGGTCGATTGGGACACCTTCCACGTGAATTTTTTCGTGATCGCCGCGCCGCAAGTGTTGCAGGATTATCCGGCGAGCTTCATCACCAGTTTTTATCTGCCGGAACGGCGCGCGGAATTTCTCTCTAAATTGGTGCAGGCCTTCCCTAACGTCACGGTCATCGACGTGGCCGCGATCATGGCGCAGGTGCGGCGCATCATCGAGCGCGTCACGCTGGCGGTGGAATACGTGTTCCTGTTCACCGTGCTGGCGGGATTGCTGGTGTTGTACGCCGCCATCCAATCCACGCAGGACGAGCGTAGATTGGAAAGCGCTATTTTACGCACGCTCGGCGCGAGCCGGCGGCAATTGCTGCAAGGATTGGTCGCCGAGTTCACGCTGCTGGGCTTGTTGTCCGGATTGGTCGCCGCGCTGGCCGCGAGTCTGCTGGGTTACGTTTTGGCCGAGCGGGTGCTGCACCTGCCGTACACGTTCAATCCGTGGCTGTGGCTCGCCGGCGTATTGTTCGGCGTGTTGACGGTGGGCGTGGTGGGGTGGTGGGGCACGCGCGCGGTGCTGCGTCGTCCGCCGCTGCAAACATTACGCGAGATTTAATATTACGGCGCAGCTTGACGCGACGTTAGGTAACTGATATTTGTGGAAGCTCTGAATAATTCCATCCAGGAATTATCAGAGCACGAGAAGCCAAAACTAAAGTTTTGGCTTCTTTCATTTTTCAAATACGTACGTATTTGAAAATTGGCGGCACATTCATGTGCCGCAGGAATCTCTGATTAAATCAGAGATTCCTTGTTTTAAAAATTCACCAGGAGAAAAGGCATGATAAAAACGAAACTTGTTGTAATGGGCGCACTGTGGCTGGCCACGGCACTGGCGTATGGGGCGGAAAAGGGCGTGCATTTCGTCGAGCCGTCCGACGGCGCAACGCTCAACGGCGAATTCAAGGTGGTGATGGGCGTGCGCGGTATGCAGGTCGCGCCGGCGGGCGCAGTGGCCGAGAACAGCGGACACCATCACTTGTTGATTGACGCGGAGCCCATCCCGGCGGGCGAGGTGGTGCCCAAGTCCGAGCAGCATATGCACTTCGGCAAGGGACAAACCGAAACCACGCTGAAGCTGCCGCCCGGCAAGCATACGCTAACCTTGCAGTTCGCCGACGGCAGCCACCGCTCCTACGGCGAGGCAATGCGCAGCACCATCACTGTGACTGTGCAATAGTCTGCGTGACGCGCGGCTTGTCCTGCAAAGTGCGGTAGAAGCTCAGCACCTTGGCGACGTAATTGACCGTTTCTTCATACGGCGGAATCCTGTGGCCGTAATTGATGACGGCGTTCTCGCCCGCGTTATAAGCCGCCAGCGCAAGCTGTAGATTGTTGTCGAACAGGCCGAGCAGGTAGCGCATGTAGCGCGTGCCGCCCTGGATGTTTTGCGTGGGATCGTTGATGTTGGTTACGCCGTAGCGCTTGGCGGTTTCCGGCATCAGTTGCATCAGCCCCACCGCGCCCTTGGGCGATATCGCGTTCGGGTCATATCCGGATTCGGTCATGATCACCGCGTGCAGCAGCGCCTCATCGACTTGATAACGCTGCGCGGCCGTGGCGATCATCGGCTTGAAGCGCTGGCGGTTTACCTTATTAAACTGATTGGTGTTGCCGAGCTTGACCGCGCCGCGGGATTTGCCTTCGCGTTTATAAAGTTTATAGCGCGGATCGCCGAGGTTGGGAATGTTATGGAAATGGGTGACGCCGTTGGCGTCGGTGAATTTATAAATGTCGGCGCGCGCGGCGGACATCGCGCCCCACGCCACCCCGATGAAAATGAGAAGCAACCAAGTCTTGTTATACATATTCACTGCTCCTTGGCCTTGGCGGCCCATTATCGCCTCGTGCACGTCCCGTGCCACGTGTTTGTATTGATTGATAGCCTGCTAACCATAAAGGAAAATTAGAAAAATAGCAAAAGTCCAGATCGGGCTGTTTTTTGCATACGATTGATATTGAATGGTTTTTTGTCTTAGATATGGCGTAAACACGCGTTACAATGCCGCTCTTTTGCTACAATGCCCGCTTTGCGTAGGTGAAGGCGATGATTAAGGTCGGTGTAGTCGGCGGCACGGGTTACACAGGCGTGGAGTTGCTGCGCCTGCTGGCGGGTCATCCGCACGTTACCTTGCAGGCGATCACCTCGCGCGCCGAGGCGGGCACGCCGGTCGCCGACGTGTTCCCCAATCTGCGTGGCCACGTCGCGCTGCCGTTTTCCGCGCCCGATGTAAAAACACTCGCGCAGTGCGACGTCGTGTTCTTCGCCACGCCCAACGGTACCGCCATGACGCAAGTGCCGGAACTGCTGCGCGCGGGCGTGCGCGTCATCGATCTCGCCGCCGACTTCCGGCTCAAGGATGCCGCGCTGTGGCAACAGTGGTACGG
Source organism: Pseudomonadota bacterium (assembly GCA_040756035.1). Taxonomy (GTDB): domain Bacteria; phylum Pseudomonadota; class Gammaproteobacteria; order SURF-13; family SURF-13; genus JBFLZV01. Next base: position 6,887 of record JBFLZV010000015.1, on the reverse strand, counting down.
TATGCCGCACGCCTGTCCCGATTTACTGGCCGAGGCCGTGTACGGCCTGCCGGAAATGCACCGGACGGCTATTAAGAACGCGCGCCTGGTCGCCAATCCGGGCTGTTATCCCACCTCCGTGCAGCTGGGCTTTTTGCCGCTGCTGGAGCACGGGCTGGTCGACGCGCGGCGCCTGATCGCCGACGCTAAATCCGGCGTGAGCGGCGCGGGGCGCAAGGCCGAGATGCACCTGCTGCTGGGCGAGGCGGGCGATAACTTCAAGGCCTACGCCGTGCCCGGCCACCGGCACTTGCCGGAGATCCGCCAGGGGTTGGAGCAGGTTGCCGGTAACATCGGACTCACCTTCGTGCCGCACCTCGTGCCCATGATCCGCGGCATCCACGCCACGCTGTACGCCGTGCTGAAAAACAGCAAGACCGATGTGCAGGCGCTGTACGAGCAGCGCTACGCCAAGGAGCCGTTCGTTGACGTGCTGCCGGCGGGCACCCATCCCGAAACGCGCAGCGTGCGCGGCGCCAATATGTGCCGCATCGCCGTGCATCGCCCGCAAGACGGCGACACCGTAGTAATTCTGTCGGTGATCGACAATCTGGTGAAGGGCGCCGCCGGACAGGCGCTGCAAAACATGAACATCATGTTCGGCTTCGACGAGCGCGCCGGGTTGGAGCAGGTCGCCTTGCTGCCTTGAGGCGGCAAATGCGCTATAATTGAGTTATTGAAAACCGCCCGCCGCAACGGGCTTCCGTTCACAGGAGAGCCGCATGAGCACACCTGCAAATCAGTTATCCAATGAAATGCCGAGTCCGCTGCTGTTCAGCGACAGCGCGGCGGCCAAAGTCCGCGCACTCATCGAAGAAGAGGGCAACAACGCCCTGATGCTGCGCGTGTTCATCAGCGGCGGCGGTTGCAGCGGATTCCAGTACGGCTTCACCTTCGATGAAAACGTCAACGAAGGCGACACCAAGGTCGTCAACGGCGGCGTGACCCTGCTCATCGATCCGATGAGCTACCAATACCTGGTCGGCGCCGAAATCGACTACACCGAGGGCGTCGAGGGCGCGCAGTTCGTCATCCGCAATCCCAACGCCACCACCACCTGCGGTTGCGGCTCCTCGTTCTCTGTGTGAATTTGTCCGCTTAGGTAGTGAATGAAAGGAGGCGCGCGCCTCCTTTCGGCTTTATGCCCCCGCCTTTTTTATGGGAGACTCTAAGAATATGAGCGCACATGCACGCGGACTGGCCGGCGTTCCCGCCACCCAATCCAGCATTTCCTCGATAGACGGCGAACAAGGTGTGCTTGCCTACCGCGGCTATTCCATTGACGTACTCGCCGCGCACAGCCACTACGAAGAAACCGCGCTGCTGTTGCTGGAAGGCGAACTGCCGTCGTCCCAGGCGTTGAGCGCCTTCGATGCCGGACTGCGCGCGCAGCGCGTCTTGAAACCCGAGGTCATCGACCTGATGCGCGGCCTGCCGCTACACGGTCACCCCATGCACATGCTGCAATGCATCGTGGCCAGCCTGGGCATGTTTTATCCCGACGAAATATCCCAGCCCACCAGCGCGCGCGCCTATGCCGACCCGGATTATGTGCGCACCATGTCCATCAAAATCATCGCGCGCATGCCGTTGCTCGTGGCCTATTGGGAGCGCCTGCGCCAGCCAGGGATGACTCAGTGGCGCGGGGGGCAGGCTGCCGGGAGCGACCGCCGCGGCGAGAAATTGATCGAGCCGCGCGCCGACCTCGGCTTCGCCGCGAATTTCCTCTATATGTTCACCGGCCAAGAGCCGGAGCCGTTCATGGCGCGGCTCATGGACGCCTGCCTGATCCTGCACGCCGAACACACCATCAACGCCTCCACGTTCGCCGCCATGGTCACCGGCTCCACGCTCGCCAATCCCTACAGCGTCATCTCCGCCGCCATCGGCGCGCTGTCTGGCCCGCTGCACGGCGGCGCCAATCAGCGCGTGCTGGAAATGCTCGATGACATCGGTTCACCCGCCAAAGCCAAGGGCTGGCTCGACAAAAAATTAGCCGCCAAGGAAATCATCTGGGGCATGGGTCACCGCGAATACAAAGTCAAGGACCCGCGCGCCGTGGTGCTGCACGAGCTGATCGAAAAACTGATTCAACATCGCGGCGGCAAGACCACGCGCTACTACGACATCGCGCGCACGCTCGAAGAGGCCGCCAAGGAAAATCTCGCCGCCAAGGGCGTGTATCCCAACGTGGACTTCTACTCCGGCATCCTCTACCACGAACTCGGCATCCCCGCCGACCAGTTCACCGCCCTGTTCGCCGTCGCGCGCACCGCCGGCTGGCTCGCCCACTGGAACGAACAAATCGCCGACAACCGCATCTTCAGGCCGACGCAGGTCTATACCGGCGAACCGCTGCGCGAGTATGTGCCGCTGAAAGACAGATAAAAGATACAAGAGAAAAGGAAAAAGTAATTAGGCCTCATATGACCAAGAAAGCACAGCAGTGGTGTTGGCTGACTGAAGAAGGACTGGGAAAACTCCTCGGGTAAGGGACTCACCTGGGGGCTGATGCTGCTTTCGAACATGTGCGGAAGATTCGAGAATTAGGCCACACCGCAGCCATCTACTGGAGCGAGTTCAATGGCTTCTTGGTGTTGGATGAGGATGATAACGAGCAGTTCCAGAAAAGTCTTTCGATCAGAAACCGTTCTAAACGATTTCATATTTTAAGTTAAGTAGGCCGGCTCCGCTGTGCTTGATCCGACCTACTGGGCCTTATAAATCCCACCTAACATCACGGCATGTTTTGCGCCGGTGACGCTGGGTAAATTCCCCGGTTTTCCTTCCAGCGTCCGCTTCGCCAGCCAGGCGAAGGCCATGGCTTCCATCCAGTCGGGGCTTACGCCGTAGTGTTGCGTGGATGCGACGGTGCAGGGGTGCAGGCGCGCACGCAGGCGTTGCATCAGGTGCGTGTTGTGCGCGCCGCCGCCGCAGACTAACAGTTCCTGTGTCGTGGGGGCGTATTTTTTTACGGCGTCGGTGATCGAGGCGGCGGTGAGTTCGCACAGCGTGGCTTGCACGTTTTGCGCGGAAACGGCGCCGTGATTTTGCAATTTCGCATCGAGCCACGCGCCGTTGAAATATTCGCGCCCGGTGCTCTTGGGCGGCGCGAGAGAAAAATAATTGTCCCGCAAAAATTCATTGAGTAGATTTTCATTAATTTCGCCGCCCGCCGCGAAACGTCCCTCTTCGTCCATGCGTTGTCCAAGATGGCGTTCGGCCCAGGTGTCGAGCAACACGTTGCCGGGGCCGGTATCGAAGCCGATGACGGGTTGCTTGGTGTCTTTGGGAAGGATCGTGACATTGGCGATGCCGCCGATATTGACGACCACGCGGTCACGCTGCGCGGAGCGCAGCACGGCGTTATGAAACGCCGGCGCGAGCGGCGCGCCTTGTCCGCCCGCCGCCATGTCCGCGCGGCGGAAGTCGGCGACGGTGGTGATGCCGGTGCGGTGCGCGATCAGCGCGGGATTGCCGATTTGCAGCGTAAACGGATACGGCCCGGCGGGTTGATGGCGCACGGTTTGGCCGTGGCTGCCGATGGCTTGTACGGCAGCGGGTTTTATTTCCGCTTTTTTCAACAACGCCAGCGCGGCGTCCGCGAAAATTTCACCGAGTTGCACATCGAGTTCGCCCATGCGCTCGATTTCGTCGGGGCCGGGAACACACAGCGCGAACAGCGCGCCGCGCAGGCCGGGTGAGAGGGGAATGCTGTGCGTGGCGAGCAGCGTGGGTTGTGCGCCGCCGAAATCCACCAGCGCCGCGTCCGCCGCGTCCATGCTGGTGCCGGACATGAGCCCGATAAATAGAGAATTCTGAGTAATTTAATTACCCGCGGTGTTCTGGTTAAGCGCCAAGCGGCTGGTCTTGAACATATCCATCTGCGCCACGAGGCTGCGGGCCTGCTTGGTGAAGGTGTTTTTGTATTTCGCCTGGATGGGTTCCGCCTTGGGCAGCGGCACGGTCAGCGGGTTCTGGTGCACGCCGTTGACGCGGAATTCGTAGTGCAAGTGCGGACCGGTGGCCAGGCCGGATTTGCCGAGGTAGCCGATGATCTCGCCTTGGCGCACGCTGCTGCCTTGTTTCAGGCCGCGCGCGAAGCCGGCCATGTGCGCGTACAGCGTGCTGTATTTACCGAAATGTTGCAGGATCACGGTGTTGCCGTAGCCGCCTTTCACGCCTTTAAAGATCACCTTGCCGTCGCTCGCGGCCTTGATCGGTGTGCCGACCGGCCCGGCGTAATCCACGCCCTTGTGCGCGCGCATACGGTGCAAAATGGGATGAAAACGCGCCAGCGTGAAGCCGGAACTGATGCGCGTGAATTTTACCGGCGTGCGCAGGAACGCCTTGCGCATACTCAAGCCTTCCGGCGTGTAGTAACTCGCCACGCCGTCGCTCTCGGTGAAGCGCACTGCGCGGTAGGTCTTGCCACGGTTGGTGAATTCCGCCGCCACGATGGCGCCGTCGCGCACTTTCTCGCCGGCCAGGTATTGTTCTTCGTAAAGCACGGTGAAGCTGTCGCCTTCGCGCAGGTCTTGCGCGAAATCGACATCCCAGCCGAAAATTTCCGCCATGGCCAGGATCATATTATCGCTCAAGCCCGCCTGTTGCCCCGATTCGAACAGCGAACTCTCGATGACGCCGGTGGCGTAGCTCAGGCGCGTTTCCAAGTCGTGCTTGACGCCGACGGCGCGCAACTTATCCTGTTCGCGGTGGATGCGCAGCGAATTCTCATCGACGTCGTACACCAAGCCCTGCAATTCCTTGTTCGCGCCGATGCGCACCCTGATGGTTTCACCCGGCATCAGGCGCGCAAGCGTGGCGGTTTCCGGGCCGAGTTCCAGCACGTCCTGCAACTGCTGCGAGTCCAGCCCCAGGCGCAGGAAAATCGACGATAAATTATCGCCGCGCTTGACGATCAGCGTATGCCAGTCCTGTTCGGACAGCGCGGCGTCTTGAAAATTGACGCCATCCAAGGCGTGCGTGGCGGGCGGAGGGAGTTGCAGCGGTACGACGATTTTTTCGGTGGGCGAAGCGGGGAAGGGCGTTTCGGCGGAGAACATTTTCTCATCGCGCGTGGCCTCGGCGTCATGCGAAGTCAGCGCCAGCACGGCGGCCAGCACGATCAGGCTTCCGAACAGCGCCAGCCAGTGCAAGTGCGGGAAGCGCAGTTCCGCCGATTCCGGTATAATCGACAAACGCAGATAGCGTTTGAATAGAATCAAGCAATTCACGGATTACCCCCGTCCCCAGTGCCCGCAAAAAACGCTACCATAATCGCAGCCGCGGGGCGCGTCAACCCTTCAGATTTAACGGTAATAGCAAAAAATGCGCCACCCCGCCGAAAACGCCCCGGCGATTCCTATCGCCGGTTAAAATAACGCTAAGCATTTATCGGCCCTGATGACGAGAACTTGAGCCATGCAGGCATCGGATTTAACCACCATAAAACGCGGCGCGCAGGAAATCCTGGTCGAGGAAGACTTGGTGAAGAAACTGCGCGAGGGCCGTCCGTTGCGCGTCAAGGCCGGCTTCGACCCCACCGCGCCCGACCTGCACCTCGGCCACACCGTGCTTATCAACAAGCTGCGCCAGTTCCAGGACCTCGGTCACGAAATCCTGTTCCTGATCGGCGACTTCACCGGCATGATCGGCGACCCGACCGGCCGCAACGCCACGCGCAAGCCGCTCACGCGCGACGAAGTGCTGGAAAACGCGCGCACCTACGAAAGCCAAATCTTCAAGATACTCGACCCCGCCAAAACCCTGGTGGTGTTCAACTCCAGTTGGATGAGCGAAATGAGCGCGGCGGACCTGATCGGGCTTGCCGCCCAGCATACCGTTGCGCGTATGCTGGAGCGCGACGATTTTCACAAGCGCTACACGAGCGGGCAGCCGATCGCCATCCACGAATTTCTTTATCCGCTGGTGCAAGGCTATGATTCGGTGGCGCTCAAGGCCGACGTCGAACTCGGCGGCACCGACCAGAAATTCAATCTCTTGGTCGGGCGCGAGCTGCAAAAGCACTACGGCCTGGCGCCGCAGGTGGTGATCACCATGCCGCTGCTCGAAGGTTTGGACGGCGTGAACAAGATGTCCAAGTCGCTCGGCAACGCCATCGGCATCGACGAGCCGCCGGACGACATGTTCGGCAAACTCATGTCCGTATCCGACGAACTCATGTGGCGCTATTTGGAATTGCTGAGTTTTCAGCCGCTCAGCACTATCGCCGCCTGGAAAAGGGAGGTCGCGCAGGGGCTGAACCCGCGCGACGTGAAATTCCGGCTGGCCGGCGAAATCGTCGAGCGCTTCCATGGCGCGGCGGCGGCACGGCGCGCGCATGAAAACTTCGTGGCGCGCTTTCAAAAAGGCGCGCTGCCCGAGGATATACCGGAAGTAAAATTAACCTCGGCCAGTGAACTTCCCATCGCCAATCTACTCAAACAATCCGGCCTCGTGGAAAGCACGTCGGAAGCGCTGCGCTTAATCAGCCAAGGGGCCGTGCGCATCGACGGCGAGCGCGTCACGGACCGCGCCCTGCACATCGCGCCGGGTAGCAGCCAGGTCATCCAAGTGGGCAAGCGGCGCATCGCGCGCGTTTCCGTGACCTGAAAGCCCGGCTCGCAGGCGCATCGCGGGCTGTTGAAAACCCCAGGTTTTTCAACAGCCCGCGATGCGGTGCATAGATGCGCCGCCATTTTTCAAACACATATGTGTTTGAAAAAATGAAGTAAAGCAAAAAGCGCTCTTTTTGCTTTGTGCCGGGCAGGATGCCCCAATGCCGCGGGCGCATGGATGCGCAAGAGCGGCCGTGGTTGAAAAAGTCCCGGACGGACTTTTTCAAC
>JBFLZV010000014.1:0-33866 GCA_040756035.1 Pseudomonadota bacterium | reverse complement strand
GGGTAGGATTCGCCCGTGAGCAGGGCCTGGTTCACGAACAGGTCGCGTGCCTCGAGCACGCGACCGTCTGCCGGCACTAGATCGCCGGCGGCGAGCAGCACCACGTCGCCCGGCACCAGATCGGCGGCCGGGATCTCGCGTGTCCGGCCCTCGCGCACGACGGCGGTGCGCAGCGCCACCGAGCCGCGCAGGCGCTCCACGGCGCGGCCTGCGCGGTACTCCTGGAAGAAATCCAGGGTCACGCTCATGAGCACGATGCCGGTGATGACGACAAAGCTCTTCAGGTCGCCCACGGCGCCGGCAATCGCGCTGGCCGCGAGCAGCACCAGTACCAGGGGATTCTTGAAGTGGGCGAGGAATTGCAGCAGCAGGGCACGCTCGGCGCGGGGACGCAGCAGGTTCCTGCCCCAGATGCGACGCCGGGCCTCGGCCTCGCTGTCGCTGATGCCATCGGCCCCGCTATCGAGCGCCGCCAGCAGTGCCGCGAGCGGTTGTTGCCAGAAACTGCGGGGGGGCGTCTGAGGGGCGGGCATGGCTCACCAGGACAGTTCGCGAGCGGGTTTCTTGGCGGGATTGGCGCGGATTTCGGCGATGTGCCCATCGGACAGGCGGATCACCCGGTCCGCCATGTCGGCGATGCCCACGTTGTGGGTGATCAGCACGGTGAGGGTGCCCAGTTCGCGGTTCACCTTCTCCAGGGCTTCCAGCACCACCACGCCGGTCTGTGAATCCAGCGCGCCGGTGGGCTCGTCGCACAAGAGCACGGCGGGGTTCTTGGCGATGGCGCGGGCGATGGCCACGCGCTGCTGCTCGCCGCCGGAGAGCTGCGCGGGAAAATGATCCAGCCGCTCGCCCAGCCCCACCAGCCGCAGCGCATCGTCCGGACGCATCGGCGCCGTGGCGATCTCGGTTACCGCCGCGACGTTTTCGCGCGCGGTGAGACTGGGAATAAGATTATAGAACTGGAATACAAAGCCGACGTGCTCACGGCGAAAATGCGTGAGTTCGGCCTCGCTCGCGCCGGTGAGTTTGTGATCGAGGTAGTACACCTCGCCGCCGCTGGGCGTGTCGAGACCGCCGAGAATATTCAGCAGCGTGGACTTGCCGCTGCCCGAAGGTCCGAGCAGCACCATCAGTTCGCCGCGATAGAGTTCCAGATCGATGCCGCGCAACGCCTGCACTTCGACCTCACCCATGCGATAAATCTTGGTGAGGCCGCGGGCGACAAAAACCGGTTCGCGGGAGGCGGGTGCGCTCATGACTGAATTCCATGATATGCCACGCACGCAAGATTGCGCAAAAACACTTGCAGCTTGTTTGCGTTCGGATCGACGTCTTCTCGGAGAGCGCCGGTTATCCAATCCTTCTCGCATTAGCGCCGGCCAATCAGGCGCTCCGGTCGGCGGTCAGATATTCAAAGAGCGCTTATTGGAAAAAGCGGCGGGGCAAGACGGCCTCAAGACAGAAGTGGCCATGCATAGCCGTTCCTCTATTGGGCGGATTGTAAAGGTCGTTGCAGAGGTCTATAAAGTAATGATACCGAGCATTACTTGGCCTCAGCAAGGCATTATGCAAATCACCAGCCCCGGCGGATACGCCATGTATACAGGGTAGCAAGTCGGCTATCGACTTAAGGAGTTAGCGGGCGCCCTTGCACTAGCCCATGTGGACACCATCGGCCATGCATCGGTGTATGTATGGGAATTGTTAGAGAAAGATGCAGAATTTAGTGCAGCGGCTCGAACAGGTGGGCGTAGGATATGATGGTCATACAATGAATCTGATCCCTTTACTTCTCTTTACTTCCTTGCTCGCCGGCTCAACATACAGCTACTCTGGCTCAACCATGTCGAAGGGATTATTGGCGGATAAAAAGGGATGGGTAATCTGGTTCTGGGTAGGACTCGGAATCGCGGTACCGCTTGTTGCGCTACTTCTGCACTCCGCGGCTTTCAATAACTTCGTCGATGAGGCGACTAATTGGACGAGGGGCTTCATAAAGTCTAATCCGGTCGCGGGCGCCGTAGTGTTTTTTTTATTTTCCGCCCTCTCCGCGATGCTCGCGTTCGCATCGAGCGTGGTCCTCGTGCCTTCGGCAAATCTGGTGTGGGGCAAGTTCATTACTTTTCTTCTGCTGTGGGGAGGGTGGATTGCGGGAGCGATTGCGGCGTTTGGAATCGGTAGGCTCGCGTTCCCCGTGCTTACACGTTTAGGTTATAAGGAAAAATTAGAAAAGTATCAGCAGTTCGTTTCCAAACATATGAAATTTTGGGCGGTGCTGTTGTTTTGCATGGCGGTTCCCTCGGAGGTGCCGGGTTATCTTTTCGGGGGAGCGCATTACCCTTTTTTGAAATTCATTATTGCTATCGCCATTGCCGAATCGATCTATGCAGTGGGCGTAATTATTGCTGGGGAGGGTCTGCTAGCCGCCAAGCCTTCCCTTCTCCTTACCGCGGTCGGCATGTTGATTGTTATCGCGGTGGCCGCGGGTTTTGGGCTGCGTATGCTGAAAAAGCGCAAGGTGGGCGGAGTGCCCTGAACGCAGGGCTTGTCAATCTTCACACATGGTGCGAATGGATCGAAGTGAGCGCGCGAAGTATAATAGATTCGCGACGCTTACCTTAACTCATCCTGCTTAAATAAAGATGTATGAGTGAAAAAATCACTGTTTTTCAAAAACCCGCATGCACGACCTGCAAGACCACGCTCGCCCTGCTCGAAGAGCGCGGCGTGGAATTCGAGGCGATCAATTACTACGAACAGCCTTTGACCGCCGCGCAACTGCGCGAACTGTTGAACAAGCTGGGTCTGTCGGCGTATGAGGTGCTGCGCACTAAAGAACCGCTGGCAGACAGCTTGGGGCTGAAAGAGCGCAATTTGTCCGAAGACGAATTAATTAATATCATGGTGGAAAACCCGGACTTGATTCAACGCCCGATCGTGGTGCGCGGCGACCAAGCCGTGCTGTGCCGCCCGGTGGAGAATGTGGAGAAGTTGTTGTAACGATCAACGCTGTCGCATCCAAAGGGGGAAGCCATGCGCGTTGTTTATTTAGTCATTGCCGCCGTTTATCTTATTACCTTGCAAGGCTGTATCGCTCCGACTACGCGGATTGCTCAAACTGACGATGTCGCGGTGGCGCTCGAAGCCAAGAAACAACGCGAAATCGCACTGCAATCCCTTTTTGAATATGACCGCCGTCTGCAAAATATCTCCGGCAAGTTATTAAGCGCCGCCGTGCCTCTTTGCGGGGAAAAGACGCGCCCTTATCTTGGCGCCTTTGTCGCCAACAAATATTCCTTCGAAAAGGATATGCAGGATGCCGCCGCTGCGCTGTGGTCCGCGAATGACGTGCTGAAGGTCATGTACGCCGTAGAGGGTTCGCCGGCGGCGGCAGGCGGACTGTTGGCCGCGGGAGACATTCCGGTTTCGGTCAACGGCCAGTCCGCGCCCGTGGGCGAGGAGGCGAGTAAACGCTTCCAAGAGTTGTTGTCCGAACAAGCCAAGCAGGGCAATACGCTGCAATTGAAAATCCTGCGCAACGACCGGGAGCAAACCATAAGCGTTACCCTCGATAAAACATGCGATTATCCGGTTATACTCGGCGGCGATGACGCGCTGAACGCATATGCCGACGGCCAGCGCATAGTCATCCTCAAGGGGCTGATGCGCTTTTTCAGCAACGATAATGAGATTGCGATGATAGTCGCGCACGAGCTTGCGCACAACGTGATGAAGCACATCGACGCGCAGCGGACCAATTACATGATCGGCTCGATCTTCGATATCCTAGCTGCCGCGTATGGCGTTAATACGCAGGGCTTGTTCGGCAACGCCGCGGCGCTCACTTATTCCAAGGAATTCGAGGCGGAAGCGGATTACGTGGGGCTTTACATCATGGCGCGCGCGGGATTGCCGATCGATGACACGCCGCACATCTGGCGGCGCATGGCCGCGGAGCATCCCACCGCCATCGGCAAAGCCGGGCTCACCGCCAGCCATCCCGCCACACCGGAAAGATTCGTGGGCATGGAAAAAGCCATTCAGGAAATCAAGGATAAGCAGGCAAAAAACCTGCCGCTGACACCCGAACTCAAGGATGCGTCGTCGCCTACTAACAGCGCAGCGCCTGCGCAATGACTCAACCTGTGAAGCGCGGCCACCCGAAAGGCAGCCGCGCCGTTTGGAATTTAGCGCACTAAAATCTGTTCGCCGCGCCCCAGTTTCGGGTCGGCGTCGTTGCTGAATTTGATGACGGCGATGGCGCCGCTCATGGCGGCGCGTAGCGAATGCGTAACGATGGCGTTGGCGCCTTCCACCGGCGAGATCAAGTCGAAGACCGCGCCGTCGCCGGGGCCGACGGTGAAGCTTTGCAGGCCGTGGTGGACGTTTCGCGGATTTCCGCCCACGTACACGCGATCCCATATTCCGGCGATGGGATGAAACGAGGAAAACTCGTTCGGCCCCGCGTTCACGAAGTAGATGCGCACGCGTTCGCCGGGCTTGGCTTGCAGCACGTGCTTGGCGTCGGGGTCGTGCACCGGGTCGTAGCGGAACGCCACGCCGTTGAATACTACGTTGCTCCATTCGTTTTTCATCAGGGCGTCGCCGTCGGTCGGGTCTTTGTAGATTTCCGATTGCACCAGCACGTATTCGCGGTCCGTCTTGGGCCACGCGTTCTTGTCCTTGGGATCGACGATAATGACGCCGAACATGCCGCGCGCCAGATGCTCCATCATCGGATCGGTGCCGCAATGGTAAAAGAACGCGCCCGGATAATCGGCGCGGAAACTGTAGCGTTTTTCCTCGCCAGGCTTCACGGATGAGAAATCCTTCACCACGTCGAGACGCGCGGCGTGGAAATCCATGGAGTGCATATTCTGGTTGGATTTGTCGTTGATCAGCGTAAACTCGACGACGTCGCCCTGTGTGACGCGCACCACCGGGCCGGGCACTTGGCCGTCGAACGTCCAGGTCGGATACAGCGTGCCCTTGTTGTCGATGGGCAGATCGACTTCCTTGGCGTGCAGCGTAACTTGCACGGTTTTCGCGGCGACCGGCGCCACGACGCACGCGAACAACGCCAATGCGCTGAATGTAATTTTGAGTGACTTGCTGAACATCGTGTATCTCTCCTTTCGATGATGAAATAAATTCGCGCGCGTTACTCGGCGAGAAAGGCGCTCCAAATGCGCCGCGCTTGGGAGGGCGCGGCAGTGGCATGATCGGAGCACTCGACTTGCAGGTTGCGGTCGCCGAACGGAGCATCTAAAAAACCGCAGTGGTGCGGGCGTTGCGAATCGTCATAGACGTTGGGGCGGAAGTAGCTGCACGTCGGGCATAGGCGCGCCACCGGAATCATGCCTTTCTCTTGCAGCGCGCGCAGCATCTTGACGAGGCTGCGCAGAAAAATTTCCTGCTCCTCGACGCTGAGTGTATCGACTGTCTCCATAAGAAAATCCGGCCAGGCGGCGACGCGCGCCGCCATGCGCCTGCCCTTGGCGGTGAGTGAAATTTCCAGGGAGCGTCCGTCTTGCTGCGCACGGTTTTTCTGCACCAAACCTTTCTCATCCAGCGTGTTGAGCGAGTCGCTGACCGTGGGCGGCGTCACGCCGAGCTCGGCGGCGAGATCGGAGGGCCGCAAATTACGTTCCGGGGATTGCCGCAGCGTGGCGAGTATTTGCGCCTGCGTGGGGGTAAGGCCGTGCGGGCCCGCTTCCTGCCAAGCTTGGCTTTTCAGTGCTAGGCTGATTTTAGTCAAGCCCATCATCACCTTACGGCGCATGGATTGCGTGTTTGGTTCGACGGAGTCGACGGTCATGACGTATTTTATGAATAATGATTAGGAGTCCTAATTATATTGTAGAAAAGGGATCCGTCAAGTATTCGGCGTTTTCTTGAATGAAAAAAGCTTTTACACGGCGCCGCTTAGGTTTATAGTCAAAGAGTCTGGCATACAGGCAGCCGCCTAAGAGGGGGCAATATGAACTGGTTGAGTTGGTTGACTGACGAAGAAAACTTGATGCCGATTTTGATCCTGGCGTTCACTTTTATCTTCTTCATACTCTTCATGTAACGCCGCGTGCCGCGGCATTGCCGTCGCGGCTTCGGTGCTGGTTCCGCCCGCAAAATTTTAAACCGGGTTGCGGGTTAAGGTTTTTTTGTGTCCGTTTTAGTCCCCTCGATAAAAATCTCAACGCCAGGGTGAGGCACATGGATGTGCCTCATGACCGCCCCGCCCCGCACCTTGGCTACCACACCGTTTGCTCAATATTAAACGGTGCGGCACGCAAGGTGCGGGGGGCCGTAGTTCACGCGGAGCAGGAAGCGCAGCGTGAACGTGCGAAAATGAAAGGATAGCGCAGTGCGGGTTTCGCGCTTCACCTTCTCGTCTTAGCGTCTTTGCGTTGGATTTTCAGTTAGGTTTTTCAATCATTCGCGCGGCGCGCCAGCAGTTGTGCGTTGACGGCGACGATGACAGTGCTGGCGGACATCAGCACCGCGCCGACCGCGGGCTGCAACAGAATTCCCCAAGCGGCGGCGACGCCCGCGGCGAGCGGGATGGCGACGGCGTTGTAGCCGGTGGCCCACCACAGGTTTTGCACCATTTTGCTGTAGGTGGCGCGCGCCAGACCGAGGATGGCGGCCACGTCGCGCGGGTCATTGCGCACCAGCACCACGTCGGCGGATTCCACCGCCACGTCGGTGCCCGCGCCGATGGCGATGCCGAGGTCGGCCTCCACCAGCGCCGGGGCATCGTTGACGCCGTCGCCGACCATTGCCACAGTGAGTCCGCGCGCGCGCACCGCTTTGATTTGCGCGGCCTTCTGGTCGGGCAGCACTTCGGCGAAGTAGTCGTCCAAACCGAGTTCCGCGGCCACCGCTTGCGCCACGGCGCGCGCGTCGCCGGTGAGCATCATGCACTGTATGCCCATGGCCTTGAGCTTCGCGACCGCCGCGCGCGATTCGGGGCGCACCACGTCGGCGAGCGCGAACGCGGCGAGCGTGCGTTCCTCGTGCAATAGATAAACAACCGTTTTGCCTTGGTGCGCGATAGTGTCGAGGCGCGCGTCGTTCACGCCGATGTTGTGCTCGCGCAGATAGCCGGGGCTGACCACGCGCAGGCGCCGATTCTCGACCAGCGCCTCGGCGCCGCGCCCCGGCAGGGCGCGGAATTCCGCGACCGGCGGCGGATTCAACGCAAGTTCGCGCGCGGCGCGCGTGATGCCGGCGGCGATGGGATGTTCGGACTGCGCCTCCAGCGCGGCGGCGAGACGCAGGCAGGTATTCTCATCGAGGTCGCCCAGTGTCACGATGTCCGTTACACCGAAACGCCCCTCGGTGAGCGTGCCGGTTTTGTCGAACACCACGGCTTGCAGGTTGCGCGCGCGCTCGAACGCGGCGCGGTCGCGGATCAACAAACCGTGCCGCGCGGACAGCGTGGTGCTCACCGCCACCACCAGCGGCACGGCCAGCCCCAGCGCGTGCGGACAAGCGATGACCATGACCGTCACTGCGCGCTCCATGGCGAAGGCGAAGTCGCTGCCCAGCAGCAGCCACACCGCCAGTGTGAGCGCGCCGCCGATCAACGCGATGGCGGTGAGCCACACGGCGGCGCGATTGGCGAGGTCTTGCGTGCGCGAGCGCGACTCTTGCGCCTTGCGCACCATGTCGATGACTTGCGCGAGATAGGTTTGATCGCCGGTCTTGCGAATCTCCACGGTGATCGCGCCTTCGCCGTTGACCGCGCCGCCGATCACCGGCGCGCCGGGATTTTTTTCCACCGGTTTGGACTCGCCGGTGAGCATGGATTCGTTCATGCTGGTTTGGCCGGATATGATGACGCCATCGGTCGGCACTTTTTCGCCGGGCCGAATCAGCACGCGGTCGCCGGGCGCGAGCGCGCTGATCGGCACGTCCTCGCCGCCGCCGTCGGCGCGCAACCGGTGCGCGGTAGCGGGCAATAATTTAACCAGCGCCTCCAGCGCGCCGGATGCACCCATCACCGAGCGCATCTCGATCCAGTGGCCGGCCAACATGACGTCGATCAGCGTCGCCAGTTCCCAGAAAAATCCCATGCCGGACAAGCCGAACACCACGGCGCTGGAATAAAAATACGCGGCGCTGATGGCGACCGCGATCAGCGTCATCATGCCCGGGCGGCGCTTGTTCAGCTCATCGAGAAAGCCGAGCAGGAACGGCCGTCCGCCGTAGAAATAAACGACGCTCGACAGCAGAAACAGCACGTAGTGATGGCCTGGGAACACCAGCGGCTGGTGCAGGCCGAACAATTCCCAAAAGCCCGGCGAGAGAATGAGGATCGGCGCGGTGAGCACCAGCGAAACCCAGAAGCGGCGGCGGAAATCCGCGACATCGTGCGCGTGATGCGCACCGTGGCTCTCGTGCTCGCGCGGCTGATGATGCGCGTGCGTTTGATGATGCGTGTGCGAGTGTTCTGCGTGTGGCGTCATGTTGCGCTCCTTTTTTAAATTATTAACTCGGCGATAAAATATATCCGTATATTTCATCGCCCTCGACCAGACCGGTACGCGCCCGGCCTGGTCTCGCGCCGCTTGGGAACGCGGCAAGGCACCCCTGCCTTGCTATTAACCCGGCAATATTCATTGCCGGGTTAATATTTTCCAAAAAAATATTTGTCGATGGACATTTCGAGCATTTTTTCAACCACTTGATCGTCCACTTCGCTGATCGCCGTATAGAGTTGTGGCGCGATTTCCGCGAATTTATTCAGCAGGCGCGGATCGAAGTGCGTGCCGCGCCCTTGATTAATAATGCGCATGGCTTCTTCAAAACTCAAGGGTTCCTTATAAGGACGCCGTGAAGTCAGCGCATCAAATACGTCGGCGATGGCGAAAATACGCGCGTTGAGCGGGATTTCCTCACCCTTCAATCCTCGCAGATAGCCGCTGCCATCATATTTTTCTTGATGAAATTCGATGACATCGCGCGCCCCTCTCAACCAATCGGCCTTGGCGACGATGTCCGCGCCAAGCCGCACGTGGGTTTTCATTACATTGAATTCCTCTTCATTGAGCTTATCACCCTTGAGAAGAATGTTGTCGCTGATACCGATTTTACCTACATCGTGCAGAAACGCGCCGGCGATCAGATCGCGGATTTGCTGGCCGGGAAGCTGCAACGCCTCGGCCAAGCGGATGGCGTAAATGGTAACGCGGTAATTATGCCGATAGGTGGCGGAGTCACGCTTATCGACCGCCCTGCCCAGCGCCTCCATTAATTCGATGTTGCTTTTTAAGAGATCGTTGGACAGGGCGAGCAGGCCGCGGTTGAGCGATATGATGATGGGGTAGAGCATTACGGTAGTGGCGAGGATGATGAACACGGTTAACGCCAGTGTAACGGCGACGTCGCGCCTGATATCGCGCAGCATTTCCGCGCCGACGTGATAAACACCCTCGAAGTAGCCGAGCAACTTGCCATCGGGCCGCTTGAGCGGCGCCACCACTTGCAGCAGCAGTGTGCCGTCGCTCAAATAAAATTTCTGATAACGCGGCTTGTCGCTGCTGGGAAAGCGATGCATGAAGCGATGCAGGGCAAGCTCAAAGTCTTCCGCCCCGGATCGCACCGCCTGGGCGATGATAGCCTGGTTGCTGTCGTAAATCTCGGCTATATGAAAATGCCGGTCGACCAGCTCATCGACCTTTTGTTGCAGGAGTTCAGCTTGCGAAAAATCGATGCTGCGCAGGTCGCCGAGCGCGGCGGCGGATTCGCTGAGCGCCAGGCGCACCACGAAACTGTCCACCTTTTCCATCTCGATGTAAAATACCACGCCGCCGAGCAGCACGGACAACAGCAACCACCCGAGCAACAGCCGCCTGAAGACGGTTTTGTGAACGCCTTTACCGATGAGCGTGGTGTAATCCGCCACAACGCCTCCTTACCACCCGGCCCCGAATTGTAAACAACTGTATCGAAAGACTATTTTCCGGGCGCACGGCGTTGCGCCTATATAATGCCCGTGTTAGGGTTATGCAAGCATGATCATGTTCTACTCATGCCGTAAGGTAGTGCTATTTGGTTAGGCAAACGCACCCCCCTAAAATCCTTTTAGTAAAGGAGAATTTATATGAGCATGATGGCTGAATTTAAAGAATTTGCCATAAAGGGCAACATGATCGACATGGCCGTGGGCATCATTATCGGCGTAGCGTTCGGAAAGGTGATCGAGTCGCTGGTAAAGGATATTATTATGCCGCCGATCGGCATGCTGCTGGGGGGCGTGAATTTCAGCAGCTTGTACGTCAATTTAAGCGGCGTGGAATATGCGACACTCGAGGCCGCTGAAACGGCGGGGGCGCCTTTGTTGAAGTACGGGAATTTTATTACCACCTTTGTCGACTTTCTCATTATCGCATTCAGTATTTTTATCGTCATCAAAGCGATTAATCACATGAAAAAGCGTGGCGTAGGCGCTGCCTCGTTCGGCTGAGTTTCACTTTTCAATTTTCGTAAACTCGATCGGGCGCGTCCGCAAAAGCGTGTCCGATTTTTCGCGCATTTTTATACTACAAAAGAAACGATCAACCACAGGTTCAGCGCGATGATGAGCGCGGCGGCGGTGCTTGCCGCGGCGCACCAGGCGCGCGGCAGGCGCGCCGGGCCCAAGATTTTGCGCGCGCTGTTGAGCCAGACGAGCGGAACGATGGCGAACGGCAGCGCCAGGCTCAGTGCGACCTGACTGGCGATTAGAATAGTCAGCGGATCCCAGCCGAAGCCGATGACGACCAGCGCCGGGATCATGGTGATCGCGCGGCGCAAAAACACGGGGATTTTAACGCGCAGAAATCCTTCGATGATCACTTGCCCGGCGAAAGTGCCGACGGTGGCGGAACTCAATCCTGAGGCGATGAGCGCGATGCCGAACGCCGCCGCCGCGAATCCGCCCAGCAGCGGCGTCAGCGTTTGGTGCGCCTGCTCGATGGAATCGATGCGAATGCCGTGGTTGAAGAACACCGCGGCGGCCATGATGATCATGGCGGAGTTGATGAGCCAGGCGAGATTCATGGCGATCAGCACGTCAAGCAGCGCGAAGCTGAACAAGCGCCGGCGGCTGTGCGGCGGGGTGTGCATACGCCGCGGCAGCACCAGCGCGGAGTGCAAATACACGACGTGCGGCATGATGGTGGCGCCCAACATGCCGACCGCGACGAATAAACTTTGCTCATTCAACTGTGGGATCAGCGCGCCGCGCCACACTGCGCTCCAATCGGGGCGCGCCAGAAAAATTTCCACGGCGTAGCACGCGCCGATCACCGCGACGAACGCCATCATGGCGCGCTCCAACTTGCGGTGGCCGCGCCCGTGCACCCACAATAGATAAAAGGATACCGCGCCGGTGAGCAGGGCGGCGGGAAACAACGGCATGGAGAACAGTAGATAAAAACCCAGCGCCGCGCCGAGAAATTCCGCGAGATCGGTGGCCATGGCCATGATCTCCGCCACGATCCACAATCCCCATACCGCAGGCCTCGGCAGATGCTCGCGGCAATTCTCGGGAAGCGTCTTGCCGGTCATGATACCGAGGCGCGCGGATAAAGTTTGCACGAGGATGGCGATGAGATTGCTGTACAGCAACACCCACAGCAGCGTGTAGCCGAAGCCCGAGCCGCCGGCGATATTGGTGGCGAAATTGCCGGGGTCGAGATAGGCGACGCTCGCCACGAACGCCGGGCCGAGAAACAAAGCGGTCTCGCGCCGCCGGAAACCGACGCGCCACGCCGCCAGCAGCGCGCGCACGCCGCGCTCCGGCGATTCGTTCCACGCTTTTGCTTCCAGTTCGGTCATGGCGTTCCGTCGCCGGGCGGCGCAATCCACACCCAGCCGTTTTCCTCGCGCACCGCGTACACGGGGATGCCGCGCACCGCGGCGGCGCGCTCGCGCGGAAACACGTTGGCGGGATAGATGTTGGCGCCGCTGCGCGCGTCATAGGTGTAGTGATGATGCGGGCAGTCGATTTGATCGTTCCACAGCACGCCATCGTCCAGCGGCAGGCCGCGGTGCGGACACACGGCGCCGAACGCTATCGCTTCACCATCGGCCAATCGCGCCAGCAGTATCGGCACGCCTTGGATTTCGACGCGATGAAAACGCCGGCTCGTGACCGCGGCGCTGGGTGCGGCGCGCACGAATTCGCGCGGCATGACGCGGACGTTGACGGCCGCGCGTTACTTGCCCACGTCGGCGCTCATGAAATTGCGCACGAACGGCGAGTCGCCGGGCGCGCTGCGGCGGAAGTGGCCGCTCGGTCCTTCGCCCAGGAATTCGCTGAACCATGCCTCGTGTTCGATTTCCTCGTGCAGGATGGCGAGGCTCAGCGCGTAGGTGCGGTGATCCTTGCCGAAGGTGTAATCGCAGATGTCGGTGTAGGTGCGGATGGCGCAGCGCTCCGCCTCGACCAGCACGCGCAGCAAATCGTGGGTTTGCGGCGAGGCTTGACCCAGCACCTGTTTCGCGCCGGCCTCCGCGGCCTTGCCTTCGCCGAGCGGATAGTCGCCCATCTCCTTGTGCAGCGCGCCCTGCTTGACGCCGGGCAATTCGCTCACGCGCCCCTTGCCGCGGTACACGCTGTCGGGTAGGTAGGCGTCCGGACATCCGGCCATATCGGCGAAGCTGCGGATGTCGCGCGGCAACTCGCCGCCGAGTTCGTAAATGCGCGGCACCAACGCCTCGAAGTGATTGCGGTCTTCGATGCGCGCGTCTTCGATGATTTCCTTGAGGCCCTCGCCTTCCATACCGATGGCGTTTACGCGCAGCAGCGTGTAGTAATAAAACGTGGTGAATTCCGCGCCGGCGGCGGCAATGAGTTTGTCCAGCAATACTTTGCGGTCCAGACCGGCCTTGTCGACCATTTCTTGCGCAACACGTCCCATAATTCCTCCTTGAATAGATGGTAATCGGAGATGCTTGTCTTCCTATCAAAAGACAGCGGAAACCACGCGGAAGTTCCCTAGGCCGGCTGTTTGGATAATGCGCGTGAGCGCGCGGGCGCGGTATAGAACTGGTAGTTGTTCTTGCCCCGCTGCTTGGCGCGATACATAGCGGAGTCGGCGTTTTTGACGAGTGTATCGACATCGGCGCCGTCGCCCGGATAGAGACTAACGCCGACGCTGGCGGTGACGTGGATTTCTTGGCCTTGCAGCACAAACGCCTCGGACAACGCGCGCAAAATCTTTTTCGCCACGCGCCCGGCATCTTGTGCTTTCTTGACGCCGCTCAACAACGCGGTGAACTCGTCGCCGCCGAAGCGCGCCACGGTATCGGCGTTGCGCACGCAACCGCGCAGTCGTTCGGCGGCGGCCTGCATCAAGGCGTCGCCGGCGCTGTGCCCGAGGCTATCGTTAATGGGTTTGAAATTATCCAGATCGATGAACAGCACGGCGATGGTCTGCTGGTGACGCTGCGCTTGGGCGAGAGCTTGGCGCAGACGGTCCTCGAACAGCAGGCGATTGGCGAGTCCGGTGAGCGGGTCGTGATACGCGAGTTGTTGGTAGTGGTTTTCAGCGTGCTTGAGCGAGGTGATGTCGCTGAAGATCGCCACGTAGTGCGTCACTTGTCCGCGCTGATCCTTGACGGCGACGATGTTCTCCCACTCGGGATAGACTTCGCCGTTCTTGCGCCGGTTCCAGATTTCGCCCTGCCACTGTCCGGTCTCCTTGAGACTGGTCCACATTTTTTGGTAGAACTCACGGTCTTGCCGCCCGGATTTCAGCAGGCGCGGATTTTTGCCGACCACTTCTTGCAAGGTGTAGCCGGTGATGGCGCTGAACGCCGGGTTGACGTACAAAATATTGTGTTGCGCATCGGTGATCAGGACGCCGTCCATGATGATTTCCAAAATCCGCGCGGCCAGCGGGGGATTGTCCATGGAACTCATAGTCGGCGCGGCCTCGGGTTGGGGACGTGCCGGAAATTGTAGCAGAGGCGGGCTGGCGGGGATACTGGGTTACTCCAACGCAACCTTTTCCAAATAATCCGGCGCGCGGCACGGCCAGCGCAGTTGTTCTTCGATGCGCCGGCGCAGAGCGTCCGCCGCCGCGGGTTCGCCGTGGGTGATGAAGGTGTAGCGCGGCGGATAAGCGAAATGTCCCAGCCAGTCGAGGATTTCCGCGTAGTCGGCGTGCGCGGAGAGATTATCGAGCACCGTGACTTCGGCGCGCACCGGCACGTATTCGCCGTGGATTTTAACCGCGTCCGCGCCGTTCACCAGGGACGCGCCGCGCGTGCCGCCCGCCTGAAAACCGGAAAATAAAATGGTGTTGCGCGCGTCCGGCGCGAACACCTTGAGATGATGCAGGACGCGCCCGCCGGTGGCCATGCCGCTCGCGGAGATCAGCACCATCGGTTCGCGCCGCTGATTGAGCGCCTTGGATTCTTCCACGCTGCTCACGTAGTGCGCCGCGTGGCACATGGCCTGGCGCTCGGCGAACGTCAGTCGCTGTTCGCTCTGATGGTTGCAAAAAATTTCCGTGGCGCTGCCGGCCATCGGGCTGTTCACATAGATGGGAATGTCGGGAATGCTTTTAGCGACTTTTAATCGATGTAAATAATAGAGTAGCGTTTGCGTACGCCCCACCGCGAATGCCGGAATCAGCACCACGCCGCCGCGCGCGACGGTGCGGTTGATGACGGCGGCGAGCGCGGTCTGCGGATCGGACGGGTCGTGGCGGCGGTTACCGTAGGTGGATTCCATCACCAGGTAATCAGCGCCATGCACGGTGCGCGGCGGCGGCAACAGCGGATCGTGCGGACGCCCCAGATCGCCGGAAAATAACAGGCTAAGTCCCTCGTGCTTGAGCAGCGCGCACGCCGAGCCAAGGATGTGGCCGTTGGGGATGAGGCGCGCGCTCAAGCCTGCGCCCAAATCGAGGTCGCGCTCGAAATCGATTACGGTGAATTGATGCAGCGCGCGCTCGCCGTCTTGCTCGGTGTACAGCGGCAGCGCCGGTTTGTGCTTGGAGAAACCTTTTTTGTTGGCGTAACGCGCCTCTTCTTCCTGCAGATAACCGCTGTCCGGCAACAGCAGCCCGCATAGTTCGCGCGTCGCGGCGCTGCAATAGATTTTGCCGGCGAAGCCGTCACGCACCAAGAGCGGCAAGTAGCCGCTGTGATCGAGATGCGCGTGCGTGAGCACTACGGCGTCGATGTCACGCGGGTTCACCGGCAGCGGCGACCAGTTGCGCAGACGCAATTGCTTGTAACCTTGAAACAGGCCGCAATCGACGAGAATTTTGCGCGCGCCGGCCTGCACCAGGTATTTGGAGCCGGTGACGGTGTTGGTGGCGCCGAGAAAAGTGATTTGCACAACTAGCGTAGATACGCCTCGGTCACATACCGGCGCATCATGCGGTGGCTGTTGAAGTAAGACGAGGTCTTGCTGATCGCGCCTTTCATGACGGCGATCCATCCGGCGCGGTTTTGATAGTATAAGGGCAGCACCACCTCTTCGAGTTTTTTATATAGGGCCGCCGCATCGTTGCCGTTGTGTTGCGCGTCGCTGTCACCGACGGCCCAGCCGGTGACGCCTTCGATGCAGCCTTCGATCCACCAACCGTCCAGCACGCTTAAGTGAGGCACGCCGTTGAGCGCCGCCTTCATGCCGCTGGTGCCGGACGCCTCCAACGGACGCAGCGGCGTGTTGAGCCACACATCCACGCCGGACACCATGGCCAGCGCGGTGTCCATATTGTAGTTGGGCAAATAGGCCATGGGAACGACGCCGGCGAGTTCGCGCAGATGCGCGTGCAGCACTTCGATCAAACGTTTGCCCTCGAAATCGCGCGGATGCGCCTTGCCGGCCAGCACCACTTGAAAGGGATGTTTGCGCGCGATGGTCTTGAGCCGATCGAGGTCGGTGAACAATAAATCCGGGCGCTTGTAGGCGGTCATACGCCGCGCGAAGCCGATGATCGGCGCGTGTTCGTCGAGCGTGACGTGGGTGAGCGATTCGACCTTGGCGATCAGCGCGCGCTTGGCTTCGAGGTGCGCGTCCCAGATGGCCGCGTCACAAATGCGGTCGCCGCCACGCGCGAATAATTCCGGTTCGTGGCACCAGCTCGGCAACATGGCATCGTACAGCTTGGCGAAGCTCGCTGTGGTCCATGTGTAGGGATGCACGCCGTTGGTGATCGCGTAGACGTGGTAGCCGGGGTACATTCCGCGCGATACTTCGGCGTGATGCTTGGCGACGCCGTTCACATAGCGGCTTAAGTTCAGCGCCAGGCGCGTCATATTGAGCGTGTTTTCGCCGGCCAGCGACTTGAGCATGGCGAGATCGATGAAGTCGCCCAACACCTGCTGCACCAGGTCATACGGAAATTGGTCGTGTCCGGCCTCGACCGGCGTATGCGTGGTGAAGTTGCACAGATCGCGTACCGCCGGGACGTCGTAGCGTGGTTCGCCGGGGCGCAGGGCTTCCGGCGCATAGGCGCGGCGACGCATCAGTTCCACGCCGAGCAGCGCCGAGTGACCCTCGTTCATGTGATACTGGCTTATCTGAAAACCCAGCGCCTGCAACATGCGCACGCCGCCAATGCCCAGCACGATCTCCTGGCGCAGCCGGTAGCGCGCGTCGCCGCCGTAAAGATAGTGCGTGATGTCGCGGTCTTCGGGACGATTCACCAGCAAATCGGTGTCGAGCAGAATTACCGGCTGACGACCGCCCATGTGACTCTGCACCACGTACAGCCAGCCGCCTATCCATACCTCGCGCCCCTCGATGGTGACCGCCACCGCGGCGCGCAGACGCTGCGCCCAGCGCTCCGGCTCCCAGGCGTCGGGGCGTTCGATCTGGCGCCCATGCGCATCGATCTCCTGGCGGAAATAGCCGGCGCGGCTCACCAGGCTGACCGCCACGAACGGCACTTCCAGATCGGCGGCGCTGCGCACCGTGTCGCCGGCCAGCACGCCCAAGCCGCCGCTGTAGGTGGGGATTTCGTTGCGCAGCGCGATCTCCATGGAAAAATAGGCGACGCGCGGCTTGTGCAAAAAATCATCGAGCATGGCGTGGACAGACCGTGAGGATTATCTTCACTCTAAAGCAAGCCGCAAAAAAATACCATGCCGCTGCCGCGCATTTTTGCTAAAGTGAGGGGGCGTATCACACATTTTTATATTTCAAGGAGGATATTATGCCGATAGGTGAATTGTGTTCCCGCGACGTGGTGTTCGTTACCCGTAACGAGAGCGTGGTGGAGGCGGCGCGGCTGATGCGCCAGCATCACGTGGGCGACGTGGTGGTGATCGACGAGAAGAACGGGCTGCGCGTGCCGGTGGGTATGATCACCGATCGCGATATCGTGATCGAGGTGATCGCCAAGGGCGTGAGTCCGGACACGGTCACGGCGGGCGATATCATGAGCGGGGACATCGCGGTAGTGCGTGAGACGGAGGGCGTTTACGAGACTATTCAATACATGCGCGCCAAGGGTGTGCGGCGTATGCCGGTGGTCAACGCCAAGGGTGCGCTGGTGGGCATATTGGCGCTTGACGATCTGCTGGAGCTGATCTCGGAAGAAATGGGCGAACTCGCCAAGCTCATCGCGCACGAACAGGCGCAGGAAAAAAAGAAGCGCGCGTAATCCCGATCTACCCGATCTAAAAGTCACGATGCCGGAATTCATCCGCTGGTTTGATCAGATCACGCTCGACGATCTCGCGCTGGTGGGCGGCAAGAACGCCTCGCTCGGCGAGATGTACCGCGAACTCGGCGCGCAGGGCGTGAAGATTCCCAACGGCTTCGCGATCAGCGCGCGCGCCTACTGGCACGTACTGGACAGCGCCGGCATCCGGGCGCGCTTGCAGGAGTTGATGGCCGGACTCGACAAGGACGACGTCGCCGATCTGGCGCGGCGCGGGCGCGCGGCGCGCGAATTGATCCGCGGCGCCGGCATCCCCGCCGACTTGTGGGCCGAGATCGAAAGCGCCTACCGTGACCTATGCCGCCAGTACGGCGAGGCCGCCGACGTCGCGGTGCGCTCCTCGGCCACCGCCGAGGATTTGCCGGGCGCATCGTTCGCCGGCCAGCAGGAAAGTTATCTCAACGTGAGCGGCGGCGCCGCGCTGCGCGAGGCGTGCAGCAAGTGTTTCGCCAGCCTGTTCACCGACCGCGCCATTTCCTATCGCATTGATCAGGGCTTCGATCACTTCCAAGTCGGCCTATCCATCGGCGTGCAGAAAATGGTGCGCGCCGACTTAGCCGCGAGCGGCGTAATTTTCACGCTCGACACCGAGAGCGGTTTCCGCGACGTAGTGTTCATCACGGGCGGCTACGGACTGGGCGAGAATATCGTGCAGGGCGCGGTCGATCCAGATGAATTTTACGTGTTCAAGCCCACGCTGCGCGCCGGCTTGCGGCCCATCATCCGCCGGCGGCGCGGCGCCAAGCAACTGCGCATGGTATACGTGGAAGGCGGCGTCGGCGCCACCACGCGCAACAAGCCGGTGCCGGAACACGAGCGCCGGCGCTTTTGCATCAGCGATGACGAAGTGCTGCAGCTCGCCGCCTACGCCGTCACCATCGAGCGGCACTACAGTCGCAAGGCCGGGCGCGATCAGCCCATGGACATTGAGTGGGCGAAGGACGGCGCGAGCGGCGAACTGTTCGTGGTACAGGCGCGCCCGGAGACCGTGCAATCGCGCCGCCGCGCCGACCTGCTGGAGACGTATGTTTTGGAGCAGCGCGGCGAACTGCTTGCGCAGGGCCAAAGCGTGGGCCGGCAAATCGGCGCGGGACGCGCGCGCGTCATCACCGATCTCGAACATCTGAATGATTTCCAGTCCGGCGAAGTGCTGGTCGCCGACGCCACCACGCCCGACTGGGAACCGGTCATGAAACGCGCCGCCGCCATCGTCACGCGCCGCGGCGGGCGCACCTGCCACGCCGCCATCGTGGCGCGCGAACTCGGCATTCCCGCAGTGGTCGGCGTGGGCGAACAAGTCGCGCGGCTCGACAACGGCCAGGACATCACCGTGTCGTGCGCCGAGGGCGACGTCGGTAACGTGTACCGCGGCCGCTTGCCTTACCGCGTGGAACGCACCGAGCTTACGCACAGCGCGCGCCCGCGCACGCGCATCATGATGAATTTGGCCGACCCCGACCAAGCGTTCGCGCTGTCCTTTATTCCCAACGACGGTGTGGGCCTGGCGCGCATCGAATTCATCATTAATAACAGCATAAAGATACACCCGCTGGCGCTGCTGTACCCGCAGCGCGTCACCGAGCGCCGCGCGCGGCGCGCCATCGAGCGGCTCACCGCCGGCTACGACGATAAGGCCGAGTATTTCGTCGCGCGCCTCGCCGAGGGCGTGGCGACCATCGCCGCGGCGTTTTATCCAAAACCGGTTATCGTGCGCCTGTCGGATTTCAAATCCAACGAATACGCCAGTCTCATCGGCGGCGCGCCGTTTGAGCCCAAGGAAGAAAATCCCATGCTCGGCTTTCGCGGCGCGGCGCGCTACACGCACCCCGCCTATGCCGAGGGTTTCGCGCTGGAATGCCGCGCGCTGAAGCGCGTGCGCGCGGACATGGGTTTGACCAACGTGTGTATCATGGTGCCGTTCTGCCGGCGCGTGGAAGAGGCCGAGCGCGTGCTCGCGGAATTGGCCAAGCACGGCCTGCGGCGCGGCGAACAAGGTCTGGAAATTTACGTGATGTGCGAAATTCCCAATAACGTGCTGCGCATCGACGACTTCGCGCGATTGTTCGACGGCTTTTCCATCGGCTCCAACGACCTCACGCAGCTCACGCTCGGCGTGGACCGCGACTCGGCGCTGGTCGCCTTCGACTTCGACGAACGCGACCCCGGCGTTTTGGAACTGCTGCGTCTCACCGTGGAGGGCGCGCACCGCAATCAACGCCACGCCGGCATCTGCGGCCAGGCGCCGTCCGATTATCCGGAAATCGCCGCGTATTTGGTGCGCGCCGGCATCGACTCGATGTCCCTCAATCCCGACGCGGTGCTCAAGACCACGCTGGACGTGTTAAAGCTGGAGGAAGAGTTGGGCCGCTCCGGAAGTTGATTCATTTGATCTACATCAAGGTATCCGCGCGCCGCTGAGTTTATTGTTTTTGGATTTCCGGCTATCCGCGTAAGACAAGCGCCCGATGAATCTTCCCAGCAGCGCCGAAGTCATCAATGTATTGGGCATCGCCACGCAGTTAGGCGCGGACGAGAGCCTGCGCCTGTGCGGCATGGTGTTCGACAACGCCACCAACGCCATTATGATCACCGACGCCGACGCCGGCATCCTCGCCGTGAACCGTGCCTTCACCCGCATAACCGGCTACAACGCCGCGGAGGTGATCGGAAAAAATCCGCGTCTGTTGAGCTCCGGACGTCACGACCGCGAGTTTTATCACCACTTGTGGAACAGCCTGCACACCACCGGCGAGTGGCAGGGCGAGATTTGGAACCGCCGCAAGGACGGCGCGCTGTACGCGGAGTGGTTGACCATCAACGCGGTGCGCGACCGGCGCGGCGCCGTTACCCACTACGTCGCCATCTTTTCCGAAATCACCGCGCACAAGCGCGCCGTGGAGCGCATCGAATATCTCGCTCACCACGACGTGCTGACCGGCTTGCCCAACCGCACCTTGCTGGAAGACCGCATCAATCAAGCCATGCGTCAGGCGCAGCGCGAGAGTCATCCCGTAGCGGTGCTGTTCGTCGATCTCGACGGCTTCAAGGACGCCAACGACGCCTTCGGCCACAGTATCGGCGACCTGCTGTTGCAGACGGTGGCCGAGCGCCTGTGCTCGTGCGTGCGTGCCGCCGATACCGTGGTGCGCTTGGGCGGCGACGAGTTCGTGGTGGTGCCGTATGTCCGCGAGGCGCAGGATGCGACCAACGTCGCCGGCAAGATCATCGCCGCGCTGGCGCAGCCGTTCACCGTGCACGGCCAGGTGCTGCGCATCAGCGGCAGCATCGGCATCAGCCTGTATCCCGGCGACGGCACGGACGCGAAAACGCTGATTATGCGCGCCGATGACGCCATGTACGCGGCGAAACGCGCAGGCGGGAACACCTATCGGTTTTCAAAAAAAGAAGGCGCGGCTTGAAAATTCTAATCAATCAGCGCTTCGCCTAATGGCGGCGCAAAGTAGGGTCAACGATCTCGCGCATCCTGTCCGGATCGCGCAGCACAATGTCCTTATGATGCACCTTTACCAATCCGGCGCTTTGAAATTTGGAGAGCACGCGGCTCACCGTCTCCAGCGTCAGACCCAGGTAATTGCCGATTTCCTCGCGCGTCATGCGTAGATTGAAATGATGCGGCGAATAGCCGCGCGTGGCGAAACGCTGCGACAGATCGAGCAGAAACACCGCGACGCGCTGTTCGGCCTTGGTGCCGTTGAGCAGCAGCGCCAGGCTCTGATCGTGCACCACCTCGCGGCTCATGAGCTTATGGAAATGGTGCATCAGCGCCGGCACGTGATGACCCAGCTCCTCCAAGCGTTCCAGCGGAATGGCGCACACGCGGCTGTCTTCCAGGGCGGTGGCATTGTAAAAATGCTGGTTGGCGCTGATCGCGTCCATGCCCAGCATGTCGCCCGTCAGATAAAATCCGGTGATTTTTTCGCGTCCCTCCGGACCAAGGTCGAAAATCTTGAATGATCCGCTGCGGATCGCGTATAGCGACTGGAAGGGATCGCCGGCGCGAAAAAGATAGCCGCCGCGCTTGCACTCATGGCGCGAGGCGACGATCCGGTCGAGCAGTTCCATGTCGTTCGAACTCAGGCCGAGCGGCAGGCAAAACTGGTAAAGCCCGCAGCTTGCGCACGAGACCCCTTCCGGGGCATGGGATTTTTCATGTGCATCCTGCATCGTCATGACTATCCTCCATAGAGGATCAGACTATTGCATAGTTTTTGATCTGGGTCAAAGTTTGCGCCGTACGCTTACTTGAAGTAATCCACCGACGCGATTTGCCGCTTCATGTGCAGCAGCCTATTGTCCTATCAATCGGTGCGGTTCGGAGCGGCGTTGTGCGTCGATGCGCGCGCCGAGATCGGCCTGCCAGGCGAAAGGCGTAGGCCACTACGGCGTCATCCCACTCCGGCGCGGGTTCGGCGCAATCTTGGGCGTGGGGTTACGGACCACAATGCGGCGCGCAATAGCCATGCATGCTCGAGCAACTGATGAGGCAAGGTTATTCTTCTCACGTATTCCCCCCGGTTATTCTTACAAACACCGCCTTTACTACGATTCGTGTTCGGCCGCTAAATATCCTATGCTAATGTCATCGAATTCGGAGCACAACACAATGCGAACATTGCTGGAACGCGCCGTCAGCCGCACGACGGACATCGTGGTGGGCAAGGAGCGCGAGATCCGACTGGCGCTGGCCTGCCTCATCGCGCGCGGCCATTTGCTCATCGAAGACCTGCCCGGCGTGGGCAAAACCGCGCTGGCGCACGTGCTGGCCACGGTGCTGGGGCTGAAGTTCAACCGCATCCAATTCACCAGCGACCTGCTGCCCGCCGACATCGTGGGCGTGTCGGTGTTCGAGCGTGACAGCGGTACGTTCCGCTTCCACCCCGGCCCGGTGTTCGCGCAAGTGATCCTCGCCGACGAGATCAACCGCGCTACGCCCAAGACCCAGTCCGCGCTGCTGGAGGCCATGGAAGAGGGGCAGGTGACGGTGGACGGCGCCACGCGCGCACTGCCGCGGCCGTTTTTCGTGATCGCCACGCAGAATCCCGCTCACCAGACCGGCACGTTTCCGCTGCCGGAATCGCAACTCGACCGCTTTTTGATGCGCCTGACGCTCGGCTATCCCGGCCAGGCCGCGGAGCGTGCGCTGCTCAAGGGCGGCGAGCGCCGCGCGCTGATCGCGGCCCTGCAGCCGGTGCTGGGCGCGGACGATTTACTGCGTATTCAAGGCGAAGTGGAAACCGTGCACGTCGCGGAGGCGGCGTTGGATTATCTGCAGGCGCTGCTGGAATTCTCGCGCAGCTCCGCGCAGTACGTCACCGGCCTGTCGCCACGCGCCGGTTTGGCCACGCTGCATGCCGCCAAGGCGTGGGCCTACCTGGCCGGGCGCGATCACATCTTGCCGGAAGACTTGCAGGCCGTGTTGCCGAGCGTCGCCGGCCACCGCCTGCGTGGCAACGAACACGCGGCGCACGAGCCGGTCGCGAATTTACTGAGCGCCGTGCCCGTGCCATGACATGTTCGCATTAGAAGCCGTCTCATAAATAGTGGATAATGCGTTCAGCCGAGGCGCAAGGCGTTCGAAGAGCGGAGTTTACAAGTAGTCTGCCCAACGACGGATCAACGCATTAGACGCATTTATGGGATGGCTTCTAACCCGGCGCGCCCCGCGCCGCCGTATCAAAGGCCAAGGCGCACGCACGCGCCCGGTGGCGCTGGGACGCCCGCGCATTTTTATTTTACCGACGCGCGCCGGCATGTTGTTCGCGCTCGTCCTGCTCACCATGCTGCTCGGCTCCATCAACTATCACAACAGCCTGGGCTTCGCGCTGACTTTTCTGCTCGCCGGATTGGGATTCCTGTCCATCCTGCACACCCATCGCAATCTTGCGCGCCTGGAATTCAGCGCCGCCAAAACCGTCCCGGTATTCGCCGGCGACGACGCGCGCTTCAACGTGCTGGTGAAAAATCCCGAGGCGCGTGCGCGTTATGCTTTAAGTCTGCAAATTGCCGGACTAACGCCGATCTCGCTCACCGAATTGGCCGGACACGACACACGCACCGTGACGCTCGCGCAACCCGCGCCGCGCCGCGGCATGCTCGCCATGCAACGGCTGACCGCCTCCACGCGCTTTCCGCTCGGCCTGTTTTGCGCGTGGTCGCATCTACATCTCGACGCGCACTGTTTGGTTTATCCCGCGCCGCACGGCGCGCGCCCGCTGGCGTTGAGCGCCGCGCCGGATGCGGGCAACCACGCGCACGGCGCCGGCGAGGACGACTTCGCCGGCCTGCGCGCGTATCGTCCCGGCGACACGCCGGCGCGCATTCATTGGAAGAGCATTGCGCGCGGGCAGGACGTGCTCACCAAGGAATTCAGCGGCGCGGCGCCCGACATACTATGGCTCGATTGGGAAATGCTGCACGATCTCGACGCCGAACAGCGCCTCAGCCAACTATGCCGGCACGTGCTGGACGCCGCCGCCGCAAACTTGCACTACGGATTGCGCCTGCCCGGCCTACGCATCGAACCGGCCAGTGGCGACGCGCACCGACACGCCTGTTTACGCGCGCTGGCGTTGTTCAACGAAAACCCAACGCAAAGACGCTAAGACGCCGGGTATGAAAATTCATAATATTTCGCCTTTGCGTCTTGGTGTCTTGTCTTTGCGTTGAGTTTTATTTTGTAGCGGCAACAAAGTTTATGCGCATTCCAATATTGCATATTCTACCCGCATCCGCTCTCCCGGCCGGCGCGCCGCCGGCTGTACGCGCGCTTACGTGGCTGATCGGCGCGCTGGCGCTCGCCGTCGCGCCGCAGGTTTTGTACTTACCGGTGTGGGTCAGCGCCTTGGCGTTCGCCGCCGGCGGCTGGCGGCTGCTGGCGGCGCGGCGCGCGTGGCCGCTGCCCGGCAAATGGACGCGCGTAGTGCTCGCGTTCGCGGGCCTGAGCGGCGTGTATTTGCAGTTCGGCACAGTGCTGGGGCGCGACGCGGGCACCGCGCTGCTGGTGGTCATGACGGCGCTGAAATTGCTGGAAGCCAAAACGCGGCGCGAATGTGTACTGCTGCTGTTCCTCGGTTATTTTTTGATTATCGCCACGTTTTTATATGTGCAATCCATCGCGGCGGCGCTGTATTTATTCGCCGCGGTGCTCGCGCTCACCGGCGCGCTGATCCATCTCAACAAGGCGGCGGACGCGAGTTCCGCGCGCGCCAGTCTGCGCTTGGCGGGCGTGATGCTGGTGCAGGCCATGCCGTTCATGCTGGCGCTGTTCGTGCTGTT
The DNA here is from genome assembly GCA_040756035.1 of Pseudomonadota bacterium. GTDB lineage: Bacteria > Pseudomonadota > Gammaproteobacteria > SURF-13 > SURF-13 > JBFLZV01. The sequence continues at coordinate 8,892 of JBFLZV010000014.1, read as the reverse complement.
TCCGCGCGTCAGCGGATCGCTGTGGGGCATGGAGCAGTCCGCGCGCGGCGCGCGCTCCGGGCTGAGCGAGGAAATGACACCGGGCGCCTTCAGCGCGCTCGCGCAGTCGCAAGACGTCGCGTTCCGCGCCGCGTTCAGCGGCCCTCTGCCCGCGCCGCGCGAACGCTACTGGCGCGGCCCGGTGTTCTGGCACACCGACGGCCGCACCTGGTCGCCCGGTCACGGCGCCGCCACGCCGCCTGCGCTGCAAGCGTCCGGCGCAGCGCTGAGTTACAGCATTACCTTGGAGCCGCACCAAAAAACCTGGCTGTTCGCGCTCGATCTGCCCGCCAATATTCCGCCCGACGCCACGCTCAGCGGCGATTTTCAACTGCGCGCCAACGCGCCGGTGGAGCGGCGCATACGCTACGAAATGCGCTCCTATCCGAACTATCAAACCGGCGCGCCGTCCGCCGCGGAATTGCGTCGCGCCTTGCAGTTACCCTCCGATGCCAACCCGCGCACGCGCGCGCTCGCGACAAGCTGGCGCATGGAATTAGCGGAATTAAACGATGACGCAAAACTCGTGCAGCACGCGCTCGCTTATTTTAATCAGCAACCGTTTTTTTACACGCTCACCCCACCGTTGCTCGGCGTCGCGGCGGGCGATCATCCGGTCGATGAATTTCTGTTCGACACGCGGCGCGGGTTTTGCGAACACTACAGCGCCGCGTTCGCCACCTTGATGCGCGCGGCGGGCGTGCCGGCGCGCGTCGTCACCGGCTACCAGGGCGGCGAACTCAATCCCATCGGCGGCTATCTCACCGTACGCCAATCCGACGCGCACGCATGGACCGAAGTGTGGCTGGCCGGACGCGGCTGGGTGCGCGTCGACCCGACCGGCGCGGTCGCCCCGCAACGCATCGAACGCGGCGTGGCGGCGGCGCTCGATGCAGCCGTCGCGGGCGACGCCGACTTCGCCGTGCAAAACGGATTGTGGCGGCGCGCCTGGCTGCAAGCGCGTTTCCGCTGGGACGCCGTGAACTATCGCTGGGGACAATGGGTGCTGGGCTACAACGCCGCGCGTCAACGGCAATTATTATCGCAATTCGGATTGGATGCGCTCGTCGAACGCGGCGCCGCCGCGCTCGGCCTGGCGCTGGTCGCGCTGCTCGCCGTGTTGTTCGCCGCGTTCTCCCTGCAACTACTGCGCAACCGCCCCGCGCACGACGCCGCGCTCAAGCTCTACCGGCGCTTCTGCGCGAAACTGGCGCGGCGCGGCGTGGTGCGCGCACCGCACGAAGGCCCCATGGATTTCGCCGCGCGCGCCGCCGCCGCTTTGCCGCAATGCGAGCAGGAAATCATTTTTATCAGCCGCTTATACTGCACGCTGCGCTACGCCGCACATCAGCCGGCGCACGCCTACGCGCAACTAAATAATCGAGTGAACGAATTTAAACTTTGAACGCGCGCTGCGCCTGGCGTATCAAAAACTTCTTTCAGTAAGCCTCACGTAATGCTGAGTCCCCGTCCCCTTCAAGGAGGTGGGACAGAGTGGGGGATGAGTGAAAATGGAAAAATTCTAAAAACAACATGGCCGTGGCTTTTTTATGTTGTTTTTAGTATAAAAGGCGCCCTCATGCGTCGCGTTGTAAAATTCTGCTCGGTGTTGCTCGGTATGTCGCTCTCCGCGTGCGCCAACACCGGTTATTATTTTCAAGCGATCAACGGACAACTGCTGGTGCTGGAAGCCAAGCGGCCGATCGCCGACGTCATTGCCGACCCCGCCGCACCGCCCACGCTGAAAGAAAAACTCGCCGCCGTGCAGCACATTCGCGCGTTCGCCGGACGCGCGCTCGGTTTGCCCAACGGCAAGAGCTATCGACACTACGCCGATTTGCGGCGGCGTTACGTATTGTGGAACGTATTCGCCGCGCCGGAGTTTTCCGTGCAGCCTAACGAGTGGTGCTTGCTGTTCGCCGGCTGCGTGAATTATCGCGGCTATTTTTTCGAGGACGGCGCGCGCGCTTACGCCGAGCGCCTGCGCGCGCAGGGTTATGACGTATTCGTCGGCGGCGTGCCCGCTTATTCCACGCTGGGCTGGTTCGGCGATCCGGTGTTGAACACCTTCATTCACTATCCCGAACAGGAACTCGCGCAGCTTTTATTCCACGAACTCGCCCACCAAATCGTATTCGTGCCGGGCGACACGATGTTCAACGAATCATTCGCCACCGCCGTGCAGCAAGAGGGCATGCGTCGTTGGCTGGATCAACAAGGCGACGCCGCGCAGCGCGCCGCCTATCAGTGCGCGCAACAACGGCAACGGACTTTTATTAATTTGGTGCTGCGTTATCGCGGCGAATTGGAAGAGCTGTACGCGCGCGATATTAATGTCGTGGAAAAACGCGCGGCCAAGGCGCGCATCCTGCGGGAGCTGCAAACGGAATTCGATCGCTTGCGCCGCGACGACGCCGGATTGGAAAAGTTCGCGGGCTGGTTCAGCGAACCGCCCAACAACGCCCAGCTCGCCTCGCTTGCCCTATACACGCAATGGGTGCCGGCGTTCCAGGCGCTGCTCGCGCAATGCGACGACGATCTGCCGCGCTTCTACGAGGAGGTCAAAGCCTTGGCCAAGCTCGCTCCTGAAGCGCGCGCCGCGCGCCTGACGGCGCTTACTGAAAAGACGGCCAACGCCTCGTAGGTTCTATTTTTTTCTCTCGATCCGCCGGGTCTGACCACGCATAGCCGTCAGCTCCACGGCGGTCTCCCACTTGGCCTCCAGGCGCGTAATGCGGCGGTCGTGGTCGCGCAGTTCGCTGGACATCAGCTTCAAGCTTTCGCCCACGCGCTTCACGTCGTCGGTGAGCTTGAGCGCCTCGCGGATGGCGCCGATGGCGTCGCGCACCGCGCTCATGCGGCCTTCCTGCGGCCCGGCGCGCGCGCTTCGGCCAGGGCCGCGCGCACGTCGCTCAAGCCCTCCGCCAACGAGCGCTTGGCCTCGCCGACGGAGCGCTTGAGTTCCGCGGCGAGCAGCGTCAGCATTTCCTCGTCCTGCGACGGCCTGCCCTCGCAACGCCGCCGCACCAGCTCCGACACGCTGATCTTCTCTTTTTTCGCCTGCTCCTCCAAGAACGCCTTGAACCGCGGCGTCCCCAGCACGGTGATTCTTTCGGATTTCATAAGCGGCCCTCCCTAACATACACATTATCATTATAATGCGTATATTGAGTTTGGCAAACTCTGAATAATTCCATCCGGGAATTATCAGAGCACGACGCATCCCTGCATCGCAGGAAACCCTGATTTAATCAGGGTTTCCTTTGGCAAGCCGTCACTTGCCGATGCAGAAGCTGGAAAAGATTTTACCCAGCAAATCCTCGCTGCTGACCGCGCCGGTGATCTCGCCCAACGCACTCTGCGCCACGCGCAACTCCTCGGCGAGCAGTTCGCCGGCGCGCCGCTCGCGCAACTGCCGCGCACCGTTGTCCAGCGCCGCGCGCGCGCGTTGCAGAGCGTCGAGATGGCGGCGGCGTGCGCTGAACACGCCCTCGGCGTTGTCCTGATAACCGCTGCCGCTTTTGAGGTGCGCGCGCAACAGCTCCACGCCCGCGCCGCTCTTGGCGGAAAGCCAGATCTCGGCGCGGGCAGGCGCGGCTTCCTGCACGCGCGGCGCCTCGCCGCGCAAGTCGATTTTATTGTGTACGACGGTCAATGCCGCGCGCGGCGGCAGTTGTTCGATGAGCGCGCGCTCTTGTGCGTCCAACTCCGCGCCGTGTTCCGTGACGAACAGCACGCGGTCGGCGCGCGCGATCTCGGCGCGCGCGCGGCGCACGCCTTCTTGTTCGATGGGGTCTCTGCTTTCGCGCAGTCCGGCGGTGTCGATGACGTGCAGCGGCAAACCGTCGATGTGAATGTATTCGCGCAGCACGTCGCGCGTGGTGCCGGGGATGGCGGTGACGATGGCCGCGTCGCGCCCGGCCAGGCTGTTGAGCAGGCTGGATTTACCGGCGTTGGGCAGGCCCGCGATCACCACGCTCACGCCCTCGCGCAACAGGCTGCCTTGTTGCGCGGCGCGCAGCAGCGCGTCGAATTCCTCGCGCACGGACTGCAATCGCGCGGCGATTTGCGCGTCCGCGAGGAAATCGATCTCCTCTTCGGGAAAGTCGATGGCCGCCTCTACGTACACGCGCAGCCGCGTGAGCTGCTCGACCAGGCCGTTGACGCGCGCCGAGAATTCGCCCTGCAGCGAGCGCATGGCGGCGCGCGCGGCTTGTTCGCTATGGCTGTCGATCAAATCGGCGATGGCCTCGGCCTGCGCCAGGTCGATCTTGCCGTTCAGGAACGCGCGCTCGGAAAATTCGCCGGGGCGCGCCAGGCGCGCGCCCAGCTCCACGGCGCGGCGCAGCAGCATGTCCAGCACCAGCGGACCGCCGTGGCCGTGCAGCTCCAACACGTGCTCGCCGGTGAACGAATGCGGGGCGGGGAAATACAGCGCGATGCCGCTGTCGATGAGCGCGCCGTGCGCGGCGCGGAATTGCGCGTAATGGGCGCGGCGCGGCGCGGGGAGTTTACCTAGAATTTGTTCGGCGATGGCGGGCGTGAGCAGGCCCGAAATACGCACCATGCCGACCCCGCCGCGCCCGGGCGGCGTGGCGACGGCGGCGATGGTGTCTTTAAAATCAGTGTCGAATGACAATTTTTGCTATTTGCCGCCCGCGGTTTCCAGCTTGTGCGTAATATACCACTGCTGCGCGATGGACAGCGTGTTGTTCGCCACCCAGTACAACACCAGGCCCGCCGGGAAGAACGCGAAGAACAGCGTGAATATGAACGGCAGCGCCATCATCACCTTGGCCTGCAGCGGGTCGGGCGGCGCCGGGCTGAGCTTTTGCTGCACGTACATGGTGACGCCCATCAGCAGCGGCAGAATATAATACGGATCGGGGGTAGATAAATCCTTGATCCACAGCACGAAGTCGGCCTGGCGCAGCTCCACGCTCTCCAGCAGCACCCAATACAGCGCGATGAACACCGGAATCTGCACCAGCACCGGCAGACAGCCGCCGAGCGGATTGATCTTCTCGGTCTTGTACATCTCCATCATCGCCTGGCTCATCTTCTGGCGGTCATCGCCGAAGCGCTCCTTGAGCGCGGCGATGCGCGGCTGCAGCTTACGCATGTTGGCCATGGATCTGTAGCTGGCCGCCGACAGCTTATAAAAGGCCAGCTTGATGAGCAGCGTCAGGATCACGATCGCCCAGCCCCAGTTGCCGACGATGTTGTGAATGTACTTCAGCAGCCAGAACAGCGGCTGCGCCAGGATGGTGAGCAACCCGTAATCGACGGTCAACTCCAGCCCCGGCGCGACCTCCGCCAAGTGATCCTGTATCTTGGGCCCGGCGTACAGGCGCAGATTCAGCGCGCCGCTTTGCCCGGCGGCGACATTCTGCTCCGGCGTAATCACGCCCAGCACGTAGCGCGCGTCGCCCAGCGCCTTCGTATAATAATGATTGGTGTGCTCGCGCCCCGGCACCCACGCGGCGACGAAATAATGCTGCAACATGGCGGCCCAGCCGTCCCGCACGCTGCGGCTCAACTCTTGCTCGGCCATGTCCTCGAAAGTGATTTTCTCGTACTTGTTTTCCGGACTGTTCAGCACGCCGCCGGTATAAGTATAGATAAAGAACGATTCGCCGGACTTGTCCTCGGCGCGCTGGAACTGTCCGTACAAGCGCCCGCGCCACGGTTGCGCGCTGCGGTTATCGACGCGATATTCGACGCCGATCTCGTAACTGCCGCGCCGGAATATATACGTCTTGGTAATCTCCACGCCGTCGCCGCTCCAGCGCAGCGGCACGCGCAACTCCTGCGCGCCCGCGGCCAATTGGTAGACGCTTTGCTCGGCGCGCAGCACGGCGTGGTGGTCGGGCGCCGGACCGTCGGCGAGCAATCCGCTCTGCGCCACGAACAGCTTCGGCAAGGTATCGTTGAGCAGCACAAACGGCTGCTGCGGCTTGTCCACCGCCACCGGATAGTGCGGCAGTTCCAGCTTGCGCAAATCACCGCCGCGCGTGTCGATCTCCGCCACTAAGACATCGGTGCTGACGCGCACGCGCTGACCTTGCTCCAGGGCGACCTGGCCTGGCGTCGGCACGACGCGCTGCGGCGTTTGCTGCGCCACGCGCGGCACATCCGGCGCGAGCTGGGTGGGAGCAGCGGGCGCCGTCGCGGGCGCGGCGGTGGGCGGCGTGCCGTAATCCTTCTGCCACGCCTGCCAAATCAGCATCAACACGAAGGCCAGCGCCACCAGCAAAAATAGTTGTTTACTGTCCATGAATCTCTTGATGATGTTTTAAAGGAGGTTCCGGCACCGGATCGATGCCGCCAGGATGCCAGGGGTGACAGCGCGCCACGCGCTTAAGCGCCAGCCATGCGCCGCGCGCCGCGCCGAAACGCGCGACGGCGGTTTGCGCGTAGCACGAACAACTGGGGTGGAACCGGCAATGCGGGCCGAGCAATGGGCTGAGAAAAAAGCGGTAGCCGGTGATGAGTAGGATCAGGATTTTTTGCATGAAGCCAAGGTCTGCCAATGCTTATCCAGCGCGGCGCGCAGTTCCGGATTGGTTTTTTCCGCGAGCAGCGGACGCCCGGTGACCACGAAGTCCAAACTACCGAGCGCCGCTTGATGACGCCGGAAACTCTCGCGCACGATGCGCTTGACGCGGTTGCGCGTTACCGCCCCGCGCGCCGCCTTGATCGAGATCGCCAGCCCCAGACGCGGGTAGCCGCGGTCATTGCGCCGCGCCAACACCAACAGCGCAGCGTCGCCCGATTTGCACGCGTTCTGGAAAACGCGCTGGAACTCCGCCGGCTTGGTCAGCCGGAATTTACGCGCGCCGCTCGCCTCCAAGCATCACGCCGGGTCAGGCGGATAACCGCGCCCGGCCCTTAGCGCGCCGCGCCTTCAGCACCAGACGGCCGCCCTTGGTGGCCATGCGCGCACGGAAGCCATGCGTGCGCTTACGTTTGAGGACACTGGGCTGAAATGTTCTTTTCATGACGACCTACTCCATCCTGCGCCGATTTACGGATCGATATTATCGATATTAAAGAAAACTCTGTTCACTCAGGGTTTTCATGCGATACGGGGACGCATCGCCGTTTTTCAATCGCTCGGGCGATTGAAAAACAAAGAGAAGCCAAAACTCTGCATTTTAGCTTTCCGTAGTCTGAGTAATTCCCGGACGGAATTATTCAGAGCTTCCAAAAGCCGCCTAGCTTAAGCTGCGGTGCGGTGATTGTCAATGTATGAATGGTGAGCGAACGGCAACGACAATAAACAAAATCCATCACGCATTACTCATCACTAGGTATAGATAAGCGCGCGCTTCCGGTATAGACTTTAGGGCTTCCGGTTTCTCCCTCAATTCTGAATCACTACGCACGAGGTTTTCCGTGGGGCTGTGGAAACGATGTCTCGACCGTTTAGAGGGCGAGCTATCATCGCAACAATTCAACACCTGGATCCGCCCCCTGCAGGTGGTCGAAGACGACTCGTCGCTGCGCCTGCTCGCCCCGAACCGCTTCGTGCTGGATTGGGTGAACGAGCATTTCCTCAAGCAGATCGCCGAACTGGTCAGCCACCTGGGCAACGGCCACGTCCCGCGTATCGTGCTGGAGGTCGGCGCGTCCGGCGCGGCGGCGTTGACCGCGCCCAATCCATTACGCGCCGCCGCGCCACGCCGCAAGACGGAAAGCGGGCCGGGCGGCAACGCCACGCAGTTGAATCAGGAGTTCACCTTCGATAACTTCGTGGCCGGTAAATCCAACCAACTGGCGCGCGCCGCTTCGCTGCAAGTGGCGCAGAACATCGGCGGCGCCTATAACCCGCTGTTTCTTTACGGCGGCGTCGGGCTCGGCAAGACGCACCTGCTGCACGCCATCGGCAACTACGTCAAACAGCAGGAGCCGCAGCGCAAGGTGGCTTATCTACACGCCGAGCGCTTCGTGGCGGACATGGTCTCGGCGCTGCAACACAACACACTCAACGAGTTTAAGCGTTTTTATCGCGGTGTCGACGCGCTGCTGATAGACGATATCCAGTTCTTCGCGGGCAAGGAGCGCACCCAGGAGGAATTCTTCCATACCTTCAACGCGCTGCTGGAAGGCCAGCGCCAAATTATCCTCACCTGCGATCGTTACCCCAAGGAAGTTCCAGGCCTGGAGGAGCGGCTGATCTCACGCTTCGGTTGGGGTCTGACCGTAGTTATCGAGCCGCCGGAACTGGAGACGCGCGTGGCCATCTTGATGAGTAAGGCCGAGCTGAGTGGTGTCACGCTGCCCATGGAGGTCACGTTCTTCATCGCCAAGCGCTTCCGCTCCAATATACGCGAGCTGGAGGGCGCACTGCGCCGCGTGGTCGCCAACTCGCGCTTCACCAACAGGCCTATTACGCTGGATTTCACCAAGGAGGCGTTGAAAGATTTACTGGCCCTGCAGGATAAGCAAGTAACTATCGAGAATATCCAAAAGACCGTTGCCGAATACTACAAGATTCGTGTAGCCGAACTCTTGTGCGCGCGGCGCTCGCGCTCATTAGCGCGTCCTCGCCAACTAGCCATGAGCTTGGCCAAGGAACTCACCAGCTACAGCTTACCGGAAATCGGTCGTGCGTTCGGTGGGCGGGATCACACTACGGTTTTACATGCCTGCAAAAAAATCAATGAGTTACGTGAGGCGGATAGCCGTCTAGCTGAGGATTATTCGATTTTAATAAGAACCCTTACAACATGATGTTGAAAACCTGTATATAAGAGTATTGTTTCTTCAACTTGGTATATTCGGGTTTTTTCTTGCACAGGTTTAGATAGGCCGTGACGGGTGGATATCAACAGACCTTGTACTGATATA
>JBFLZV010000013.1:0-36988 GCA_040756035.1 Pseudomonadota bacterium | reverse complement strand
GCAACGCGCCTGGCTCAAGGAACGCTACGACTGGGAAGACATCGCGCGCAAAACCTACAACACTTATCTGGCGGCGTGCGCGCAATGAAACTACTCGTCACCGGCGGCGCCGGCTACATCGGATCGCACATGGTCAAGCTGCTGCTCGACGACGGGCACGAGGTGGTCACGCTCGACAATCTCTCCACCGGCCACCGCGACGCGGTGCTGGGCGGCGAGTTAATCCACGGCGACCTGGCCGACCGGCCGCTGCTGGATAAATTATTCAGTGAGCATCGCTTCGACGGCGTGCTGCATTTCGCCGCGTTTATCGAGGTCGCGGAATCGGTGCGCGATCCCGGCAAATATTACCGGAACAATCTGGCCAACACGATCAATCTGCTGGACGCGATGGTGGCGCGCGAGGTGAATCACTTTATTCTTTCCTCCACCGCCGCGATTTTCGGCGAGCCGCGCTATGTTCCCATCGATGAAAAGCATGTCAGGAATCCGATCAACCCGTACGGCTTGTCGAAATGGATGGTGGAGAAAATTCTGGCCGACTACGACCGCGCGCACGGACTCAAATCCATTTGCCTGCGCTACTTCAACGCCGCGGGCGCCGATCCCTCGGGGCTACTCGGCGAACGCCACGAGCCCGAATCGCATTTAATCCCGCTGGTGCTGCAAGCCGCCTCCGGACGGCGCGCGGCCATTCAGATATTCGGCGACGATTACGACACGCCCGACGGCACCTGCGTGCGCGATTACATTCACATCGTGGATTTATGCCAAGCGCACTTGCTGGCGATGGATAAACTGGTGCGCGAAAATAAAAGCGCCGCGTACAATCTCGGCAACGGCAGCGGATTTTCCGTGCGCCAAGTCATCGACACCGCGCGCCGCGTCACCGGATGTGACATCGACGCCCTCCCCGCGCCACGCCGCGCCGGCGATCCGGCGCGCCTGGTCGCCGATTCCAAACTCGCGCGCCGCGCCTTGCACTGGACGCCGCGCTACGCCGACCTGGAAACCATTATCGATCATGCGTGGCTGTGGGAACAGCGCTTCACGCGCGCCCATGCTACCGCCGCAACCGCGCGCCGCAACGCGCGCTAATCCGCCCTGAAAATTCTCACGCCAGCACCAAACCGTCCTGCAACAACGTCACGTGGCCGTGCTGCGCGCGGTGCATGACGGAAACGCCGAGATGCTGCGCCACGCGTAAATTAATCAGCAGCGAGACCTGCGTCTGCGGCACGATGCGCGGCGTTTCATCGGGCCGCCATAGGCGGTCGAACGCCATCTCGGCCAATTGCGCGCCGAGCCGCGGATAATCAGGCACAAACGCAAACAGCGCGCCGGCCGCGGCATGCAAGGGATTTTCCGAAAACAACTTGAGCCGCGTGCGCCAAGCCAAATCACGCAGCAACGGCAACACAACTTGTTCGGCCCCGGCCAGCTCGTCGCACAGCCACACGGCGTCCTGCGCGTCGAGGTCCTTGCCCAATAACTCCCGGTAGGCGTGGACGCGCGCACTGAGTTGCGGTGTGGCGACGGGATAGGCAAGCAATACGAGACCCAGCGCTCTGGCCGCCTCCCAGGTCTGTTCCAAAAGACAATCTTGGCTACCCGGTGTATACACCACGTGCACGCGCCGGACATCCGGCGCCACGCCTTGTAATCGCGCCAGCGCCACCTGCGGATCGGTGCGCTGCGTAACGCCCGCCACTCCCGGCATGATTGCGGAGTTCAACAGCGCCGCGCCGGCCACCACCGGCCATTCATCGGCGAGCACCTGCGCCGCCTGCACACCGCGCCAACCCAGCGTGATGACGGCTTGAATAGTTTGCTCGCGCAGCTGTTGGCGCAGATAAGGCAACTCACTATCGTCGCGCAGCGTAAAAAGCGTTACGCCATCCTTCGCGCGCCGCTCGATGCCGCGCGTAATTTCGTCGAACATGCCTCGGTAAGGTTCGGAGACATTCGGAACGATTACCGCAAGAGACGACTCCGCCCAGCGTTGCGTCATAGTCGCAGCATCCTCCCTTAAAAAACAAACCTGCGCTTTTCGTAAACCGCCGCGGCTGGATTCCGCCTTGGCAAGTCCGGTTGCGCAGAGGGGGCTTGCCCGGGAACGGGGCTTACATTCCTCTGCTATTTTTGCTCTTCCCGCAAACAATATCAACAATTTATTTGCGTAATACGCTTTGCTCTCGACGCACTTTATTGGCACATTGCGGGCCATGAATACCAGACTCGCCGAGTTGGGAGCGGTGCTGCGACGGCTGCGGCTGGAACGCGGCTGGACGCTGATGGACGTGGCCCACGCCGTGGACAGCGACGCCGGCAATATCTCGCGGCTGGAACGCGGCCAACAGGGCTATAGCCCGGAAATGCTGGGCGCCCTTGCCGACTTGTTCGGCGTGCATCTGTGGGAGTTGTTCAAGGAAGCGGAGGGTCAACACGGCCCGCAAGTGCGCGAAGACCACGCCGGCTACGGCGCCGCGCAGGCCGAATCCCTGCGGCGGTTGACGCAGCGCTACGTGCAATCCACGCCCGCGGTGCGCGAACTGGTCGATACGCTGGTCAGATTATCGGCCTCCGGCAAGTTGCCGGATGAAGTGTGTCACAGCTTATTGACGCTGCTGGGCGGCGCGGCGAAAAAGACCACCGCGAAAAAATCCAAGCAAAAAGAGTAGGGCGCCTACTCCACTGTCACCGACTTCGCCAAATTACGCGGCTTGTCCACGTCGGTGCCGCGTTGCAAGGCCGTGTGGTAGGCGAGCAGTTGCACCGGCACGGCGTGCACGATGGGCGACAGCACGCCGGCGTGGCGCGGCGTGCGGATGACGTGCACGCCCTCGCTGTCCGCGAAGTGACTGTCCAGATCGGCGAACACGAACAGCTCGCCGCCGCGCGCGCGCACCTCCTGCATGTTGGATTTCACCTTCTCCAGCAACGCGTCGTTGGGGGCGATCACCACCACCGGCATGTCGCTGTCCACCAGCGCCAGCGGCCCGTGCTTCAATTCGCCGGCGGGATACGCCTCGGCATGAATGTAGGAAATCTCCTTGAGTTTCAGCGCGCCTTCCAGCGCAATCGGATAATGCACGCCGCGCCCCAGAAACAGCGCGTGATGCCGGGGCGCGAAATTCCTGGCCCACTCGGCGATTTGCGGTTCCAAGTTCAGCGCGTGCTGTACGCTGCCGGGCAGATGGCGCAGTGCGTCGCGATACTCATGCTCTTGCTGAGGCGTGAGCAGGCCGCGCGCCTTGGCGAGCGTGAGCGCCAGCGTGAACAGCGCGGCCAGTTGCGTGGTAAACGCCTTGGTGGAGGCGACGCCGATCTCGGCGCCGGCGCGCGTGTAAAACACGAGCTTGGAGGCGCGCGGAATGGCGCTCTCCGGCACGTTGCAAATGGACAGGGTATTGTCCTGTCCCAGTTTCTTGGCGTGCTTGAGCGCCTCCATGGTATCCAGTGTCTCGCCGGACTGAGAGATCGTTACCACAAGCTGGTTGGGATTCGGCACCGAAGCGCGGTAGCGGTATTCGCTGGCGATCTCCACGTTCACCGGCAGCTTGGCCAGGGCCTCGATCCAGTATTTAGCGGTGAGACCGGCGTAGTAACTGGTGCCCGCGGCGAGTATCAGCAGGCTGTCGACGCCCTTGAAAATTTCCGCCGCCTCGGCGCCGAACAGCAGCGTATCGAAGCCCTCGCCGATCACTGCTTCGATGGTGTCGGTGATGGCGCGCGGCTGTTCGTGGATTTCCTTTTGCATGAAGTGGCTGTACGGTCCCAACTCCATGGAAGCGAGCGACACGTCGCTCACGTGTATCGGGCGCTCCACACGCGCGCCGCCGCGATCCACGATCAACACGCGCTCGCGCGTCACCGCGGCGACGTCGCCCTCTTCGAGATAAACGACGCGGCGCGTGCTGGACAACACCGCGGAGACATCCGAGGCGATGAAGTTCTCGCCGTCGCCGAGTCCGATCAGCAGCGGACAACCCGCACGCGCGCAGGTGACCACGTCCGGTGACTTGAGCGCCAGCGCGCCGATGGCGTACGCGCCGACCAGTTCGCTCACCGCGCGTTGTGTCGCGGTGAACAAGTCGCCGCATTCTTTATAGTGGTGATGAATCAGGTGCGCAATGATTTCGGTGTCGGTTTGCGACTCGAACACGTAGCCCAGGGCTTGCAGGCGCGCGCGGTGCTCGTCGTGGTTCTCGATAATACCGTTGTGCACCACGGCGATCTCGCCGTGCGATACGTGCGGATGCGCGTTGTGCTCGGTGACGCCGCCGTGCGTGGCCCAGCGCGTGTGGCCGATGCCGACGTGGCCCTGCAAATTCTCCGCCGCCGCCTTGGCCTGCATGTCGGCCACGCGCCCCACCGCGCGCACGCGCCGGATGCCGCCGTTCAATACCGCCACACCGGCGGAGTCATAGCCGCGGTATTCGAGGCGGCTTAGGCCCTCGATCAGCATGGGAACGACGTTGCGTTGCGCTATCGCGCCGATGATGCCGCACATAGTTTAACCCCCAGTTACAAGTGACAAGTTGCAAGTAACAAGGGGAAAACCAAATCTAACGCCTTTTCTTGTCACTTGTAACTTGTCACTTGTCACTCGCCTTACCGGGCCGCTGCCAACCGTCCAGCGTCTGCTGCTTTACGCGCGTTAACGTAAGTTTTTGCGCCGGCGCATTACTGGTGATGGTGGAACCCGCGCCGATGGTGGCGCCCGCGCCGACTTCGACCGGCGCGACCAATTCCGTGCCGGAGCCGATGAAGGCGCCGTCGCCGATCACGGTTTGATGCTTATTGGCGCCGTCGTAATTACACGTGATGGTGCCGGCGCCCACGTTAACCTCCTTGCCCACCGTGCTGTCGCCTACGTAGCTCAGGTGATTGATCTTGGAACGCGCGCCGACCGTGGATTTTTTCACCTCGACGAAATTGCCGATGTGCACACCCTCGGCCAATTTAGTCTGCGGACGGATGCGCGCGAACGGTCCGACGCGGCAACCGTTCTCCAGCGCGGCGTCCTCGATCACGCAGTTGGGCAGTATCTCCACGTCGTCGCCGATGCACACATTGCGCAGATAATTATTCGGCCCGATGCGCACACGATCGCCCAACGCAACCTTGCCTTCCAACACCACATTTACATCGATCGTCACCTCGCGCCCGCAACTCAACTCGCCGCGCAGATCGAAGCGCGCGGGATCGGCGATGGTGACGCCTTGCAGCATGTAACGCTCGGCTTGCGCGCGCTGGTAAACGCGCTCCAGCTCGGCAAGCTGCGCCTTGGTGTTCACGCCCATCACTTCGGCGGCGGAATCAGGTTGTACCGTGGTGATCTGCACGTTGTCCTCCACCGCGAAACCCACGATGTCGGTCAAATAGTATTCGCCTTGCGCATTGTCATTCTTTAAGCGGCCCAGCCACGTGCGCAGACGATCCGCGTTTACGGCCATGATACCGGTGTTGATTTCTTTTATCTCGCGCTCTTGCGGCGTGGCGTCCTTCTCTTCCACGATGCGCACGACGTTGTTGTGGGCATCGCGCACCACGCGCCCGTAGCCACGCGGATCGTCCAGCGTGGCGGTGAGCAGACCCATATGGTTGACGCCGGCGGCATCCAGCAGACGCTGTAACGTGGCGGTAGTGATGAGGGGTACGTCGCCGTAGAGTATCAATACCGCGCCCAGGGTGCTGACCAGCGGCATGGCGACCGACACGGCGTGTCCGGTGCCGTGCTGCTCGGCCTGCTCGACGCACAGCACCGACAACGCCTTCAAGGCGTTCGGCACGGCCTCGCCGCCGTGTCCATACACCACCAGGACTTGCTCCGGCGCGAGTTGCAGCGCGCTGTGCACGACGTGCTCCACCAACGGCTTGCCGGCCAGCGGGTGCAACACCTTGGGTAGCAACGAGCACATGCGCTTGCCTTGGCCGGCGGCGAGAATAATGACGCTCAGGCTCATGATGTCGATAGAATTGAGTGCGTTTTCATACAGACCTTCCACATTGTCTATAACACCCTCTGCTTCCGTTTCGCTCGGCTTGAGTAAATCTTAATAGCTTGGAACTGTTACTTCATGTCCGCGCCCGCCTTTTTTGCTTTATACGCGGCTCTTTTTTCTCTCACGAATGGCGCATCGGACATCCAGTAAAGATTCCGTCCGATTACAAGCTCCGTCATTTCAGAGTGATGCGTATTTTTCATCGCGATAGGTTTCATTTCAAAGCCGTATTTTCTAACCAGGCTTTTTACTTCATCCGACATATCGTATGTCATTATGAAATCGCCCTTTAACGAACCGCATATACTGAAAAGTAGCTCATGATCAACATCATAATACTTGTATAAGCGACGCCCGGCCTTTTTTCCGCCAACCGTATAAGGTGGATCAATAAAAAATATAGCGTCTTCGTGGTCAGCATAGTCGCGAAGAGTCTCAAAACCGTCGCCGCATATAAATTCAATGCGGGATGCAATGGTTTCAATATTGCGGAAACGTTTCGCCAGCGTTACCGGATACCAGCGCGATCCAATTCCCTTGCCATTCTCGCCATATTTTAATAATCCGGAGCCTTCCGCCAGTATTCCGCCGTGGAAGGTTCTATTTTTTAAAATTGTTTGAAAGGCTATGTGCTTAATATCATCATAATGTCTGCTAATTTCACTTAGAGCGTTTTCTTTTGTTAACTCAAATTCAAGAATCTTATTCGCCAACCAGTTTGTGTGCCCATTCACAACGGATAACCACACCGATGCAATTTCCTCGTCTCGTTCAACCATGACAGCATTTTGCACAATATTCTCGAATAGCGCCGTCAAACTAATGATGCCACCCCCGGCAAAGGGTTCAACAAGCAAGCGAGGCCGCGTAGACATGCACGCCGTCCATTTTC
Organism: Pseudomonadota bacterium; assembly: GCA_040756035.1. GTDB lineage: Bacteria > Pseudomonadota > Gammaproteobacteria > SURF-13 > SURF-13 > JBFLZV01. The sequence goes on along the minus strand of JBFLZV010000013.1, from coordinate 30,088 downwards.
GGAAGGCCGGCACAAACCACGTCTTCCCTCCCGGATATCGAAATGGGCTGCGCTGCGGAATGGATGCTACATTTACCGCTTTCGGATAAGTTTCCTGGGAAGTAACGGTCGATGGAAAAAGAAATCCTTGTTTCATATTCGCCCGCCTTTCAAAAAGGTTTTTCTATAGTCTCATTTTTCGGCGGAGTTTCAAGCCTTTCATCAAGCTTTTCTTGCAGGATTTTAACAAAGTCTTCAAGCCGGCCTGGGATTGGCTGTGTAATTTTCAAAAGGGCGGGCTGGAATTCCGTATACACTGTGTCAACTCTTTCCAGGCTGAATCCACCTGGCCCGAGCTTCAAATCATAAACCAGCCACGCCATATCGGCTTTTTCCTTGCTTACTCGTTTAAGATCGGGAAGCGTGCTCAAGAATGCTCGGTTTAAGGCGACGGCTACTTTTTTCTTCCAGCTATTGAGGATACCGCCTTTAAAAAGGAGTTGGGGCGCAAGCCGCTTACGTGAGGAGGAAAGATAATCAGGGCGAGGATAGTTAGGTTCAGCGGACCAATCCATATTTTGATTTTTATTCGGATCAGTCATGTAATGTTCAAACGGCGCGCGAACATTTCCGGAAATATAAACAGCCTGTATTTCTAAGGCTCCAAAATCGGAGATTCTGCCGCCCTCGTCATAAGAAACTAAAACAACGTCTATATTGCCCGCAGACTTCCCCAAACCATCATTAAGCCTGACTTCCGTAAGCGAACTCCACACTGCACCCGGCGGAAAGAAAAACTCTGCTGCGTGATCTGCGATTATCCAATCTTGCCTAAATCTTATGGGACAAGTAATTATCACATTATCATTGTGGTATACGGAGCAAACTCCTAGGGGGTTTTTAGCTTTATCCTTTGTGCAGTTTGGAACTTTATTATTAAACGGACAAAGACGATTTTTTCTATAGCGGGCAGCCGCAGGCGTCTGATCGGTAGTTAAATATCCGAACACCTCGGCAAGGGGATGTTTATGGTCGGCCATAATTGTAGCAGTGCTCGCTGGGTACGCTGCGTCTTTGCCCACCACCGACATAAGTTACATCAGCCAATTTAACAAAAGATGCACATTTTGCAACCACTTCTTCTCATGCTAGGCGGCGACACTAAACAGTATCCAGCCCCCCTAATTATAGGGGCTATCATAACGGTCAGGCGGCAATTTAACGCCCGATCTTTTTGCGCAGGCGCTGGATGGCCTGCAGTTGCGCGACCGCCTCGGCGAGTTCGGCTTGCGCCTTGGCGTAATCGAAATCGGCGCTGCGGTCCTGCATGGCCTTTTCGGCGCGCTGCTTGGCTTCCAGCGCGGCGGCCTCGTCGATGTCCTTGGCGCGCAGCGCGGTGTCGGACAGCACGGTGACGACGTGCGGTTGAATCTCCAGGATGCCGCCCGACACGTAAAACGCCTCTTCCTCGCCGTCGGGAATCTTGACGCGCACTTCACCGGCCTTGAGCGTGGTGAGCAGCGGCGTGTGACGCGGCAGGATGCCGACCTCGCCCTGTGAAGCGGGCGCGAACACCATCTCCGCCGGGCCGGAGTAAATTTCCGCCTCGGCGCTTACGATGTCGACGTGTATAGTCATGGCCATATAAAATTAGAGAAAAGGGGCAAGAGAAAAGAGCAAAGATAAACTTGAAACCGTCACCTTGCTACTGCTTTTCTCGCCTTCTCTTTTCTCTTTTCTCCTTTCTCTTTTCTCTGCCTTAAAGCGTCTTCGCCTTCTCGACCGCCTCATCAATCGTGCCGACCATGTAGAACGCCTGCTCGGGCAGGTGGTCGTACTCGCCGTTCACAATACCCTTGAAGCCGCGGATGGTGTCCTTGAGCGACACGTACTTGCCTGGCGAACCCGTGAACACTTCGGCGACGAAGAACGGCTGTGACAGGAAGCGCTGAATCTTGCGCGCGCGCGACACGGTGAGTTTGTCGTCTTCCGACAACTCGTCCATGCCCAGAATCGCGATGATGTCCTTCAATTCTTTATAGCGCTGCAACGTACCCTGCACGGCGCGCGTGGTGTCGTAGTGCTCTTGGCCGATGACCAGCGGGTCCAACTGACGGCTAGTGGAGTCGAGCGGATCGACCGCGGGGTAAATACCCAGCTCGGCGATCTGGCGCGACAGCACCACGGTGGCGTCCAAGTGCGCGAAGGTGGTCGCGGGCGACGGGTCGGTCAAATCGTCGGCGGGCACGTACACCGCTTGAATCGAGGTGATGGAGCCGGTCTTCGTGGAGGTGATGCGCTCTTGCAGCGCGCCCATCTCGGCGGCCAGCGTCGGCTGATAACCCACTGCGGACGGCATACGGCCGAGCAGCGCGGACACTTCGGTGCCGGCCAGCGTGTAACGGTAAATATTGTCGATGAACAACAGCACGTCGCGGCCTTCGTCACGGAAAAATTCCGCCATGGTCAGGCCGGTGAGCGCCACGCGCAAACGGTTGCCGGGCGGCTCGTTCATCTGACCGTACACCAGCGATACCTTGTCCAACACGCCGCCTTCGGTCATTTCATGATAAAAGTCGTTGCCCTCGCGGGTGCGCTCGCCCACGCCGGCGAACACGGAATAACCGCTGTGCTCGATGGCGATGTTGCGGATCAGTTCCATCATGTTCACGGTCTTGCCCACGCCGGCGCCGCCGAACAGGCCGACCTTGCCGCCCTTGGCGAACGGGCATATCAAGTCGATAACTTTAATGCCGGTCTCGAGCAACTCGGTGCTGGCCGCCAGATCGACGTAGGCCGGGGCCTTGCGATGGATGGCCCAGCGCGCCTTTTCGTTGATCGGACCTTTTTCATCGATGGGCGTGCCCAGCACATCCATGATGCGGCCCAGCGTCTCCTTGCCGACCGGCACGGAAATCGGTTCGCCGGTGTTTTCCACCGTCACGCCGCGGCGCAGGCCGTCGGTGGAACCCATGGCGATAGTGCGCACCACGCCGTCGCCCAATTGCTGCTGCACCTCGAAGGTGAGACCCGCCTCTTTCGAAATCAGCGCGTCATAAACATTCGGCATGGCTTCGCGCGGAAATTCCACGTCCACCACCGCGCCGATGATTTGCACGACTTTACCGGTACTCATGTCCATAAACACACCTCAAAATTAAAATCTTACTAACCATCCGCTGCGCGTAATTTAAACCGCCGCCGCGCCCGCCACGATTTCCGACAGCTCTTGCGTGATCGACGCCTGGCGCGCCTTGTTATAGGCAAGCTGTAATTCTTCGATGATGTTGCCGGCGTTATCCGACGCGCTTTTCATCGCCACCATGCGCGCCGCCTGCTCCGAGGCGATATTTTCCAGCACGCCTTGGTACACCAGTGACTCGATGTAGCGCATCATCAACTGATCGAGCACATCCTTGGCTTCGGGCTCGTAGATGTAGTCCCAGTGATGGCGCAATTCCGGCGCTTCGTCCGGCACCAGCGGCAGCAATTGCTGCGTCACGGGCCGCTGCGTCATGGTGTTCACAAAATCATTGTAGACCAGGAACAGGCGATCGATCTTGCCGTCGTTGTAGGCGTCGAGCATCACCTTCACCGTGCCGATCAGATCGGTGATGGCCGGCGCGTCGCCGAGGTGCGATACCTGCGCGATGATGTTGCCGCCCAAGCGCTTGAAAAACGCCGCGCCCTTGGCGCCGATGGTACACAAGTCCACGCCCGCGCCCTGCTGACTCCACTCCTTCATGGCCAGCACGGTGGTCTTGAACAAGTTGCTGTTCAGGCCGCCGGCCAGTCCGCGGTCGGAGGAAATCACGATAAAGCCGACGCGCTTCACCGCGCGCTCCTGCAGATACGGATGCTTATATTCCGGATGCGCGTGCGCCAAGTGGCCGATGACGTTGCGAATTTTCTGCGCGTACGGACGCGCGGCGCGCACCCGATCCTGCGCCTTGCGCATCTTGCTGGTCGCCACCATTTCCATGGCGCGCGTGATCTTCTGCGTGCTCTTCACGCTTTTGATCTTGGTGCGTATTTCTTTGCCGCTAGCCATATTTAAGACCCAGAGAAAAGAGGCAAGGATGCAAGAGAAAAGTAAAGGCCGTGCCTTTCTTTTACTTTTCTCTTTTCTCTTTTCCCTTGTATCTGCTTTTCTACCATACGCTGCTCGACTTGAACTTCGTCACCGCGCCGCGCAGTCCGCTTTCGATGTCGGCACTGTAGTCGCCCGTGGCGTTGATCTTGTCCATCAGGTCGGCGTGGTTGGACTTCATGTAGCTGTGCAGCGCCTGCTCGAAGTCCTGAATCTTCGCCACGTCGATGTCGTCCAGGAAACCCTGGTTGGCGGCGAACAGCGACACCGCCATGTCCGCCACGCTCATCGGCGAATATTGCTTCTGCTTCATCAACTCGGTGACGCGCCGGCCGCGCTCGATTTGTTTGCGCGTGGCCTCGTCCAGATCGGAGGCGAATTGCGCGAATGCCGCCAATTCACGGTATTGCGCCAAGTCCAGACGCACGCCGCCGCCGAGCTTCTTGATGATCTTGGTCTGCGCCGCGCCGCCGACGCGCGACACCGACAGACCGGCGTTGATGGCGGGACGGATACCGGCATTGAACAAGTCGGTTTCCAAGAAAATCTGACCGTCGGTGATGGAGATCACGTTGGTCGGCACGAACGCGGACACGTCGCCGGCCTGCGTTTCGATGATCGGCAATCCGGTAAGCGAACCGGTCTTGCCCTTGACCTTGCCGTTGGTGATTTTTTCCACGTAATCGGCATTGACGCGCGCGGAACGCTCCAGCAGGCGCGAGTGCAAATAGAACACGTCGCCCGGATACGCCTCGCGGCCCGGCGGACGGCGCAGCAGCAGCGATACTTGGCGATACGCCCACGCCTGCTTGGTCAAATCGTCGTAAATGATCAGCGCGTCCTGGCCGTTGTCTCGGAAATATTCGCCCATCGCACAGCCGGAGTAGGGGGCGATGAACTGCATGGCCGCGGAGTCGGAGGCGGTGGCGGCCACCACGATGGTATGCGCCATGGCGCCGTGCTCTTCCAGTTTGCGCACCACGTTGGCGATCGACGACGCCTTCTGGCCGATGGCGACGTAAATACATTTGATGCCGGAATTTTTCTGATTGATGATGGTGTCGACGGCCACGGCGGTCTTGCCGGTTTGACGGTCGCCGATGATCAATTCACGCTGGCCGCGCCCGATCGGCACCATGGCGTCGATGGCCTTCAAGCCCGTTTGCACCGGCTGGCTCACCGATTGACGCGCGATTACGCCCGGCGCCACTTTTTCGATGGGCGAACTCAGCTTGGTGTTGATCGCGCCCTTGCCGTCGATGGGCATGCCGAGCGCGTCCACCACGCGGCCCAGCAGCGCCTCGCCCACCGGCACTTCCAGGATGCGCCCCGTGCACTTGACGCTGTCACCTTCGGAAATGTGCTCGTAGGGGCCGAGCACCACCGCGCCGACCGAGTCGCGCTCCAGATTCAGCGCCATGCCGAACGTGTCGCCGGGGAATTCGATCATTTCGCCCTGCATGACGTCGGCGAGTCCGTGGATGCGCACGATGCCGTCGGTGATGCTCACCACCGAGCCTTCGGTGCGCGCCTCGGTGACGATCTCGAAGCTCTCGATGCGCTGCTTGATTAGCTTGCTGATTTCTGAAGGGTTGAGTTGCATGGTACGTCCTTAAATTACAAAATAAGTTTTAGAACTCTAAAAAATCCGTCCCTGGATTTTTCAGAGACGAAAAGTAAAAACACGGTTTTTCCTTTTCTTCATTTTCCAACCGCTTACGCGATTGGAAAACGGCGGCGCATCCATGCGCCGCGGGAATTCTGGTTTACCAGAAATTCCCACGTCTCCGTTAACGCGCCAACACGCTCGCCAATCTGGCGATTTGCCCGCGCGCCGAGCCGTCGATAACGCGGTCGCCGGCGCGAATAATCACGCCGCCGAGCAAACCTTTATCGACGCTGTTGCTGAGACTGATCTTGCGACCCAAGCGCGCCTGCAAAGCGCTCGCTATTTTCTGCTGCTGCTCGGCACTGAGTTCGTAAGCGCTCACCACCTCGGCCTGCAAGGTGCCCTCCGCCTCGGCGCGTTGCGCCTCGTAAAGTTGCGCGATTTCCGGCAGCACGTTCAGGCGGCGGTTCTCGATGAGCAGCTTGATGAAATTGCGTCCGGCGGCGTTGAGCTTGTCGCCGCATACTTCCAGCACCAGGTTGGTCAACTGCCGCGGGCGCACGCGCGGATTGCCGATCAGCGCGCGCAGTTGCTCGTTGGACACCACCGCGGCGGCGAATTGCAGCATCTCGGACCAGCCTTTCAAATCCTTCTGCGCGGACGCCAGCTCGAACAGGGCTTGCGCGTAGGGGCGTGCGATGGTGGTTTTTTCGGCCATGGCTAAATCTGCGCGATCAGTTGATTCAACAAATCATTATGCGCCTTGGCGTCGATCTCACGGCCCAAAATCTTTTCGGCCCCGGCCACGGCGATCACGCCCACTTGGCTGCGCAGCTCTTCCTTGGCGCGGTTGATTTCCTGATCGAGTTCGGCGCGTGCGCCGGCCAGCAAACGTTCGGCCTCAGCGCGTCCCGCGCCCTTGGCTTCTTCCACGATTTCAGTGGCGCGCTTCTCGGCCTGCGCGATGATCTCGGCGGCCTGCGTCTTGGCCTTGTGCAGCAATTCCTTAGCGCCCTTCTCGGCCAACTCTTGCTCGTGGCGGCCCTTTTCCGCGGCGGCCAGGCCATCGGCGATGCGCTTCTGGCGCTCCGCCATCATGTTGGAGAGCGGCCCCCACAAGAATTTATTGACGAACCAGATGAGCAGGATGAATGCAACGATCTGGCCGATCAGTGTGGCGGTAATGTTCATGTGTTATCTCTTTGCATCCGTAGAGTGAGCACGCCGTTTGTGCCCACGCAGAATCTGTCCGGTGGGCACAGCAACGCGTCCCCTACAAGCTTAGCCGGCGCCAATGGCGGCTTGCAGCGCGCCCACGAACGGGTTGGCGAACAGGAACCACATGCCGAACGCCAAGATGATGAACGGGAACGATTCCATCAAACCGGCGAAGATGAACATATTGGTCATCAGCGCGGGGCGCATTTCCGGCTGGCGCGCGATGCCCTCCAGCGTCTTGGCGCAGATAAGGCCCCAGCCGATGGCGGAGCCCAAACCGGCGGCGGCGAGAATCACGCCCACGCCGACGGCGGTGTAGGCATAAATGGTTGCGATCATGTCGGGGGTCATTGCTTACTCTCCTTAAAAATAAAAACTCAAATTCAACAACTCAACGCCAAGACGCCAAGAACTACAAAACATTTATTATCTTTAAAATCCAAAATCTTTGCGTCTTGGCGTTGGGTTTATGTTTTAGTTTAGTGCTCCTGATGCGCCATGCCCAAATAGACAATGGTCAACACCATAAAAATAAACGCTTGCAGCGTAATCACCAGCAGGTGAAAAATCAGCCATCCCAAGGTGAGCGACACCTGGAGGGGGAACCAGATCAGCGCCGCCAAGCCCGCTACCAGCGTGCCGCCGATCAAGGCGATGAGCAGGAACACGAGCTCGCCCGCGAACAGGTTGCCGAACAGTCGCAAGCCCAGGCTCAGCGGCTTGGCCAGTTCTTCGATGGCGGTCATGACGATGTTGACCGGGATCAGGAATTTGCCGAACGGGTGGAACAAGAACATCTTGAGGTAACCCACCGGCCCCTTGGTCTTGATGTTATAAAAGATAATCAGCGCAAACACACTGAGCGACATCGCGAAGGTGGTGCTGAGGTCGGTGGTCGGCACCAGCTTGAAATATTCCACGCCGAACGGATGTAGCAATACGCCCGGCAGATCGACCGGCACCATGTCCATGGCGTTCATCAGGAACACCCACAGGAAAATGGTAAGCGCCAGTGGCGCGATGAGCGGATTGTGACCGGGGAAGGTGTCGCGTACTTGGTTGCCGACAAACTCCAGGATGGCCTCGATCGCGTTTTGGAAGCCGCCCGGCTTGTCGGGGTTGAGCTTGCGCCCCAAACGCCAGCTCGTGAAAATAATCAGCCCGGCCAGTAAAAAACTGACGGCGAGGGTATCCACATGCCAAGCCCAAAAGCCCGCCGCCTTATGCGTCACCGGGTCGCAGTTGCCGACGCAAAGATTGGTGAGGTGATGTTGAATATACTCAACCGTTCCCCCGCCCGAGGCGCTTGCCGCTTCACTCACCGCACTATCCCTTATCGCTATTTGTTAACAGACTCACGCACACCGATTAAATAAGCTAAATGGGTCAACGCAAACCCCACGATGCTGGCGAGCGGATCGAGCTTGAGCAGCGCGAAGCCTACCCCGAACAGCACCAGCACCAGCACAAACCGCTGAATAACCCCCATCACCAGGATGAACATGCCGTGGCGGGCGCTGTATTCCGCGGCCTTTCCCGCGCGATCGATGCCGCGCCCCAGCAACAAGGTCATGACGATGTTCACGCCGCCGCCGTACAAGGCCGACTGCGCCTGCCACAGCCCCTGCGCCCAATAAAAGCCCAGGGCCGCCAGCGTGACGATCAGCAGTTGGCGGCCGATGACCACGCCAACGCGCCGCGTCAGGGCCTTATCGGGTTGATCCCGGCTCATCCGGCCCACTCAATAGTCTATAAATCTTTATCATGCCGCCCACAAACCCCAGGCAGCCGAGGATAAACATGAACAGCGGGCGGGTGTCCAGCCAAGCATCCAAGCCGTAACCCAGCAGCGCCCCCGTGATGACCATCGAGGTCAACATAGTTCCCGCCCCGATCAGCACCAGAGAACTTCCGGGCTTCTTCATGGCGCGCGCAGTATAAAGTTTAAGCTTGGCACGGTCAATGCTAGGACGCCAAAAATGTCGATTCGTGCGCGTTTTTTGCGGCTTGCGCGGAAAACCGGCGGTATTGCCGCCCGCGCCGCCGCGCAGTAGACTAAGCTTCCGCCGCCATGATATTCCATAAATAACAACGTAGTGCGGAGGACTTCGACCATGCGTACCCTTCCCTTTAGCGCCGCCCTCGCGGCAATCTTTCTTCTGCTCGTGCTTCCGGCCCCCGCGGCCACGCAGAACGACGACAAAAACACCTACGACAAGAGCACCACCCTCAAGGAGGCCGAGGCGTTCTTCGGCGAGAGCACGGCCGGACTGGCCAAGGTGATTGAAAAGGCCTTCGAGGATCACGGACGGCCCAACGGTTATATCAAGGGCGAGGAAGCCAGCGGCGCGCTGGTGGTGGGCCTGCGCTACGGCAGCGGCGTCATCACGCTGAAAAACGGCGGCACGCACAAAATACATTGGACCGGCCCGTCCATCGGCTTCGACGCCGGCGCCAATGCCTCCAAGGTATTCGTGCTGGTTTACCACCTGCCCGCCGCGAGCGCCATCTACCAGCGCTTCCCGGCGGTGGAAGGCAGCTTCTATTACGTCGCCGGCGCGGGCATCAACTATCAACAAAAGAACGACATCGTGCTCGCCCCGATCCGCCTCGGCGTGGGCCTGCGCGGCGGCGTCAACATCGGCTACTTGAGCTACTCACGCGAGAAAACCTGGGTGCCGTTTTAGACGCAGCCGCAGTTCGTTCAGCGGTCAATGCCGAGGATAAGCACGGGTATATCGATATCAGCACAGCCCCTGGCCTCTAAATCCCAAACGAACTGCTCAAAGTAAGAAACACCGGTGGACATCTGGTCGGCAAACTGTTTGATGGGCACAATTTCCACCCCCGCGTTAATCGCGCCCAGCTTATTGAAAATCGTCATTTTTGCACAGACGTTATAAACCATGAACGCATACTTGCCGAATTGGATTTCCACGCCGAGCTTATCCTTGACAAAGTCCATGTCACGGAAAGCGCCTTTATTAAGATTTTTCGGCTTATAATTCTTCGTATAGTAGTCTATGGGATAGTCGCATTTAACTTTATAATTTTTCCAATCCATTGCGCCAAATTGTTCCTTAAAGGCCCTGTTTAAGGACGCGGGGCTATATAACATTTTACCCCGCATGGTTTTCTCTTTGCTCTTCTTTGTAAGATGCTCATCGGCCTTGACGGCGGCAATTGCGCGCCTAATTTCTTTAAGAAGATGCGGATATTTTGACGTTAACGTTTCTTTCCCTCTGTTGAAAGAAAACTCCCCCGCAATAATCATCAGCCTTCCTTATTCAACTAACCATTGCATAGGAATTTGTGCAACCTTTTCTCTCCCCGACGGTTTGTGGACCGGTTTGCCAATCGGACGAATTTTCAGCGCCCCGTTACAAAAATCCGCAATGCGTTTCTTTGCAATCTCGCAATACCCGGCGTCACGATCTATGCCCAACACTCTTCTGTTATTTTTAATGGCTGCAATAAGAGCTGAGCCTACCCCCGCGTACGGGTCCAGCACCCATTCGTTTTCTTCAGTGAGAGCTAATACACAACGCTCCACAAGCTCTATTGGAAATTGGCAGGGGTGGTCGGTTTTTTCAGGATGATTGGATTTGACATTGGGAATTTCAAAAACCCCGGACTCCCATTCCGTCGCCAAAAAGCTCCAAAAGTCCGAAGGGTTTTTTCCTAGCGGATTGCCGCTCGGCAGTCCGCGTTTTTCACCCTTGTAATGCAGCTTGCCGGGATACTTGGCCGGAACACGCACCGCATCAAGATTAAACACATACCCATCGCCCTTGGTAAACCATAATAAGGTTTCGTAACGTCCGGAAAACCGGCGCGAGGCGTGCAGGCCATGCTCGAAATGCCAGACAATACGGTTGCGCAACGTTAGGCCGAGCTTTTTAAATATCGGATAAAAGTAGATATCCAGCGGAAAAACTTCTCCGTCATTTACATAATTACCCACTTGCCAACATAAGCTGCCGCCGGACTTTAACAAGCGCACAAGCTGTTCAGCTACTGCCTGCTGTTCGTCGAGATACTGTTGTAAATCAATTTGCCGCTCATAGCTTTTGCCGATGTTATAGGGAGGCGACGTAACGATCAGGGAGAACGTTTCGGAAGGCAGCGAACTGCAAGCTGTAAGAGCATCAGCCTGCATAACCACGACCCTGCCGGCGGTTGTAAATTCGTCGGAGATCTCCAACGTTTTATCGAAAAGTGACATCATGTCAACATCCTATCACTTACCAAAGGTATCGACAAATCAGCCGTGCTTGACCACGTTTTTAATGCCGTCAAAACTTGCGCTTTGCTCGTAGTCCACTATACCACCCGTGCGCCCGTCTCGCACCAGCCACACCACCCTCATCCCCGCCTCCCGCGCCGCGTCGAGCTCTTCTTTGATATCGGAAAGAAATAGAATTTCGCCCGGCGGCAGACCTATTGCCTGGGCGATGGCTTTATACGAGCCGGGGTCGCGCTTATTGCCGATGGTGGTATCGAAATAGCCGGAAAACAGCGGCGTGAGGTCGCCGTAGTCGGTGTGGGCGAACAGTAATTTTTGCGCCTGCACCGAGCCGGAAGAGAACACGTAGAGTCTAAGACCTTGCACGCGCCATTCCCGGAGTTTGCGCGCGGCGTCTTCGTACACGTGACCCTTGAAGTGGCCGTGGCGGTAACCTTCCTCCCAGATCATGCCTTGCAGCGCCTTGAGCGGGGTGATCTTTTTGTCTTCGTCGATCCAGCGCATGAGTTGCGCGACAGCGTCGTCGTCACGCGCGGCGCCGCTGATCTGTTTTACTTCCTCCAGCAACTTGCGCACCGCGGGTTCATGGCCGTGCGCGCGCACGAACTCCGCCATGCGCTCGCGCGCGTAGGGAAACAACACGTCTTTCACGAATGACAGCGACGACGTGGTGCCTTCGATGTCGGTGAGGATGGCCTTGATCACTTTAAGGCGCGGCGCCGGAAGTTTTGGCGCGCTGCGCGGCGATGGCTTCGGTGTACCAGAGCAGTTCGCCGATGAAATCATGCGCCCGTTTTTCGTAGGCCGGGTCTTTCGAATTACCGTCGTCGTCGAAGGCGTCCTGCACGCGCGGCACCGGCATACTCACGGGAATGGGCAGCGCGCCCACGCCGAACGCGACTTGACGCAACTGCGCCAAGCAATTTAATCCGCCGAACGAACCCGCGGACACGGTGACGAAGGCGATGGGCTTGCGCTGGTATTCCGGCAACAAATAGTCGAGCGCGTTCTTCAACACGCCGGGATAACCGAGATTGTATTCGGGCGAAACGACGATGAGCGCGTCGGAACGCGCGATTCTGTCGGCGAATTCACGCAGGCGCGGCGGCGGATCATCATTGAAGCGCAGACGCTCTTCCATGACGGGGAAATTGTACTCGAGCAGGTCGAGAATTTCGGTTTCGACTTTGCCGTTTTGCTGCAAGCGCTTGAACAGGAACTTCGCCGCCTTCGGGCTTTGCCGGCCCTTGCGCGTGCTGCCTAAAATAATGGGGATGTAATACATATTATTTCTCGCAAGAGATTTAACCTCATAGAAAGCTACTTTATATGCCCCAAAATTCCATCCAACTCGTCGAGGCTGTTGTATTGAATCACCAGCTTGCCCTTGCCTTTGGCGCCGTGCTGCACGGCGACTTTGGCGCCGAGTTTCGCGGACAAGTCTTCCTGGAGTTTGCGGATGTTGGGGTCGGTGCGGCGCGGCGGTTCCGGCTTGCGCGCGGTCTGCATACGGCTCACCAGCCGTTCGGTTTCGCGCACCGACAGGCCCTTGGCGACCACCGTGCGCGCCGCCGTGCTTTGCGGCGCGCCGTCCAGGCTCAGCAGGGCGCGCGCGTGACCCATTTCGATTTTACCTTCCTCGAGCAGGCGTTTCACGTCGTCGTTGAGTGATAATAAGCGCAGCAAATTGGATACCGCCACGCGCGAGCGGCCCACTTCCTCGGCCACGCGCTGATGCGTCATGTCGAATTCGTTGATGAGGCGTTGCAGGGCGACGGCCTCTTCGAGCGGATTGAGTTCCTCGCGCTGAATATTTTCGATAAGCGCCATGGCCACGGCGGCCTGATCGGGCACGTCGCGCACCAGCGCGGGAATCTCTTGCAATCCGGCGATCTGCGCGGCGCGCCAGCGGCGTTCGCCGGCGATGATTTCATAGCGGCCGGGCACGGCGAGCGGGCGCACCACGATGGGCTGCACCACGCCTTGCGCGCGGATCGAGCTGGCGAGGTCTTCCAGGCTTTCGGTGTGCATGTTCATGCGCGGTTGATAGCGCCCACGCTGAATGACATCCACCGGCAGGCTGCGCAACTCACTTTCTTTACTACCGCCTTGTTCCGTGCGCGCGCCGGACAACAGCGCTTCGAGTCCGCGGCCTAGGCCTCTCTTTTTAACCGTCACTTTTTATCACTCCTTAATCAAATTTTCATCCACGGCGCCGGCCGCGTTCGATTTTGATTCGAATTGTTCGGGATGATCTTTTTTCAACAACTCGCCGGCCAGCGCCAAGTAGGCCAGCGCGCCGCGCGAGGTTCTGTCATACGCCAGCGCGGGTAAACCATGGCTGGGCGCTTCCGCGAGGCGCACGTTGCGCGGGATCACGGTGCGGTACACCTTGTCGCCGAAATGCTGGACGAGTTGTTCCGATACGTCGTTGGCGAGATTGTTGCGCGGATCGAACATGGTGCGCAGCAATCCCTCGATGCCAAGCGCGCGATTATGCGTGGCGCGGATCGTGTCGATGGTGGAAAGCAGCGCCGACAAGCCCTCCAGCGCGTAATATTCGCACTGCATGGGAATCAACACCGACTGCGCGGCCACCAAGGCGTTGACAGTGAGCATGTTGAGCGCGGGCGGACAGTCAATGAGAACGTAATCGTAACTCTGACGCGACGCCTCGAGCGCGTTGCGCAGCCGCGATTCGCGCTGCTCGATGTTCATCAACTCGACCTCCGCGGCGGTGAGGTCGGCGTTGCTGGGCAGCACGAAGAAACGCCTCACGCGCGTCTCGACGGCGGCGTCGGCGACCGGCACGTCGCCGACCAGCACGTCATAACTGGAATGGCGCAGGGCGTTTTTGTCGATGCCGCTGCCCATGGTGGCGTTGCCCTGCGGGTCGAGATCGACGAGCAGCACGGTGCGCGTGCAGGCCGCGAGCGAGGCCGCCAGGTTGATGGCAGTGGTGGTCTTGCCGACGCCGCCTTTTTGATTGGCTAATGCGATGATCCGAGTCATTTTGATCCAACGCCGCCGCTTTCAATCGCTCTGCTTTACGATACGCACCAGATGACGCCGCGCACCCAAACCCGGCACCACCAGCTCGCACACCTCGGCGACGTGAAACGGCGCCGTCACCTGTTCCAATTCATCTTGCGGATACGCGCCCTTCATGGCCAGAAATTCGCCGTCGTCCGCGAGCAAGTGCCCTGATAGAGCCAGCATTTCCGCGAGGCTGGCGAAGGCGCGCGTGACCAGTGTATCGAATTTCCGATCGGGCCGGTACTTTTCCACGCGCGCGGTGACGACTTCCACGTTGTCCAGGCCCATTTCCAGTTTGACCTGCGTCACGAAGCGCGTTTTCTTGGCGTTGCTGTCGAGCAGCGTGAACTGATACTGCGGGCGCGTGATAGCGAGCGGAATGCCGGGCAACCCCGCGCCGGTGCCGACGTCGAGGATGCGCGGGCCTTTCAAAAACGGGCGGATGGCGAGGCTGTCGAGCACGTGGTGCGTAACCATTTCCACCGGATCGCGCACGGCGGTGAGGTTATAAGCCTCGTTCCATTTGGCGAGCAGTTCGAGAAAGCGCAACAGGCGCTGCTCCGTTTCCTCGGGAAAGATGAAACCCAGTTCCTCCAGCCCCAGGCGCAGCACCATGTGCACGGGACTGGTGATGTAACCCGATTCAGCCACGCCGTTGTTTGAGATGCACGAGCAACAACGAGACAGCGGCGGGCGTAACGCCGGCGATGCGCGCCGCCTGGCCGACCGTCGCGGGTTTGTGCGCGTTGAGCTTTTGCTGCACCTCTTTCGAAAGGCCGCGCACGTTGCCGTAATCCAGGTCGCGCGGCAGCGGGGTTCCCTCGTGACGCTGGTGGCGCTCGATTTCCTGCATTTGGCGTTCGATGTAACCGTGATATTTCGCCTGGATTTCCACTTGCTCGGCGACTTTTTCATCCGCCACGGACTCCCCGGCGCCGGGGAGCGTCATCAGCGTGCGATAGCTCACATCCGGACGGCGCAGCAAATCCATCAACGTGCATTCACGCGCGAGCGGCGCGCCTAGCACGCGCGCGGCGTCGTCATGCGGCAGTTTTTCAGGCCGCAGCAAGGTGGCGCGCAGGCGCTGCTGCTCTTTTTCAATCGCCTCGCGCTTGGTCTCGAACGCGCGCCAGCGCGTATCGTCCACCACGCCGAGTTCGCGGCCCTTGGGCGTCAAACGCAGGTCGGCGTTGTCTTCGCGCAGCAGCAAGCGATATTCCGCGCGGCTGGTGAACATGCGATACGGTTCGCTGGTGCCGCGCGTAATAAGATCGTCAATCAGCACGCCGACGTAGGCCTCGTCGCGGCGTGGACACCACGGCGTCTTATCCTGCACACGCAACGCGGCGTTGATGCCCGCGACGATACCTTGCGCCGCCGCCTCTTCGTAGCCGGTGGTGCCATTGATCTGGCCCGCGAAAAACAGGTTTTGAATGATTTTGGTTTCGAGTGACGGCTGCAAATCGCGCGGATCGAAATAATCGTACTCAATCGCGTAGCCGGGACGGGTGAGGTGCGCATTTTCAAAACCCCTGATTGAACGCACCAGTTCAATCTGTACATCAAACGGCAGGCTGGTGGAAATACCGTTGGGATAAACCTCGTGCGTGGTCAGGCCTTCCGGCTCGACGAAAATCTGGTGCGAGGTTTTATCCGCGAAGCGCGTGATTTTATCCTCGATGGACGGACAATAGCGCGGCCCGACACCTTCGATCACGCCGGTGTACATCGGCGAGCGGTCGAGACCGCCGCGGATGATGTCGTGCGTGCGCTCGTTAGTGTGCGTGATGTGGCACGGCACCTGGCGCGGATGATCTTCGGCGCGCCCCATGAACGAAAACACCGGCGTAGGCTCGTCGCCGGGCTGCGGCGTGAGTTGTGCGTAATCGATGGTGCGCCCGTCTATGCGCGGCGGCGTGCCGGTCTTCAAGCGCCCCACGCGCAGCGGCAGTTCACGCAAGCGCGCCGACAGCGCGTTCGCGGGCGGATCACCCGCGCGACCGCCCTGATAATTCGACAGCCCGACGTGAATGCGTCCGGCGAGAAACGTGCCCACCGTCATCACCACGCAGCGCGCGCTGAAACGCACACCCATTTGCGTGACGACGCCCGTGACCCGCTCGCCTTCGATTATCAAATCCTCCACGGCCTGCTGGAAAATGGAAAGATTCGGCTGCGTTTCCAGCGCCTGGCGCACGGCGTGTTTGTACAACACGCGATCCGCCTGCACGCGCGTGGCGCGCACCGCCGGGCCCTTGCTCGCGTTCAAAATGCGGAATTGAATACCGGCCCGATCCGCCGCACGCGCCATCAACCCGCCGAGCGCGTCGATTTCCTTGACGAGATGCCCCTTGCCGATGCCGCCGATGGACGGATTACAACTCATCTGGCCCAGCGTCTCGATGCTCTGCGTGAGCAACAGCGTGCGCGCGCCCATGCGCGCCGCCGCGAGCGCGGCCTCGGTGCCGGCGTGCCCGCCGCCGACTACGATGACATCAAATTTTTCGCAATAATGCATACTTTGAGAACCTTGAATCCTCACTCTACGGCGAGAGCGCGCACGCCCGTTAATCGTGGTGTGCGTTTATGGTAGTATAAAATAACTCGAACCTAATCACCCACTAAGGCCCACTTATGACCAGGGAATTCGATGTGGTAGTTGAACATGACAGTGAGGGCTATTATGTGGCCTCCGTACCCGCGCTCCCGGATGCCACACCCAGGCAAAACGCTCGACGAGCTGATGGAGCGCATTAAGGAAGCTATATCGCCTTCTTGGCGTAATAACTCTTGGCGCGGCCGGTCTTGCGCGCCAAATCCTCCAAGCGCTGCTCAATCTCCGGCGGTAATCTCGAAGCCAACATACACTCATCCTCCTATTGCCATACAAGCATAGCGGCGGGAGAGAAGCTGTACAATCGCAGGAGAGTCAAGTCACAACTGATCCAGCGGACTCTGCACACCCTTCCCGCCGCGATTCAGCACGTGCGTGTAAATCATCGTCGTGCTCACATCCTTGTGACCCAGCAATTCCTGCACCGTGCGAATATCATATCCCGCCTGCAATAAATGCGTGGCGAAGGAATGGCGCAAGGTATGGCAGCTTGCCGGTTTATCCACCCCCGCATCACGCAGCGCCTGCTTCACCGCGCGCTGCAAGACATTTTCATCCACATGATGCCGCCGTACCACGCCGCTGCGCGGATCCACCGAACGCTTGGCCGAAGGAAACACATATTGCCAGCCCCACTCGCGCGGCGCGGCCGGATACTTCCGCTCCAGGGCAAACGGCAGATACACCGCGCCGAAACCTTCCTTCAAATCCTTTTGATGCAGCGCCTTCACCTTCTGCAAATGAAGCTTGAGCGGCTCCACCAGCCTGTCCGGCAACATCGTCACACGGTCCTTCATCCCCTTGCCGTCGCGCACCGTAATTTGATGCTGCTCATAATCAATATCCTTCACCCGCAAGCGCAAACACTCCATGAGGCGCAAACCCGCACCATATAATAGACTTGCCATCAACCATTTCGTACCGCTGAGCCGCGCCAGCACATCATGCACCTCACGCTGCGAGAGCACCACCGGCAAACGCGCAGGCTTCTTGGCGCGCTCCACATCATCCAGCCACGCCAACTCCTTTTTCAGCACCTCGCGGTAAAGAAACAACAGCGCGGACAGCGCCTGATTCTGTGTCGAGGCCGTCACATTTTGCCTGGCGAGCGAAGTCAGAAACGCGGTGATTTCAGCCTCCCCCATCGTTTCCGGATGACGTTTATCATGAAACAAAATAAACCGCCGCACCCAGCCGAGATAACTCTGCTCCGTGCGGATGCTGTAGTGCTTATACCGAATCGCATCACGCATCCGCTCCAGCAGCTTCGGCTGCATGGATGAAGTATCTGGCGGATTCTTGTCCACTACCCGCAGCGCAGGCCGGGGGTAATTTATATTCTTTTTAGTTAGCATGATTGTGTAACCTATTGATACATCATATATATGATTCGTGCTATTGCTAAACGATGCAAAATTATACATCATATGGGCTGTCTATTTCTAGTTAGATGCCATGAGTTCGCGCCTTGCGTTCGCCCTTATCGCTGCGCTCATTGCAGGTTCAGTCTTCGCGCAGCCAAAGCCATTTGTCTCGTGGCTCATCTCGCCCAATGCCCCCACAAGCGCAGGCGTCGAGGTGTGGCCGAATGGAAAGTCGTTTATTTGGCGGCTTGTCTCATCTCGTGGCGAAATATTGGCTGAAATGAAGCAACCTGCAATTCCAGCCGGCTACACAGTCAATTATGGAGAATGCATGGTGAATGGCGAGATCAGACAAGACGTCATCGCTATCGTTCGCCACTTTGAACGTCGCGAGTGGTCAAACGATATTCGTAGTCTATGGTTCGCTGATGCTAACGCAAGAGCCTTTATCACAGGCAATTCCCGCCAAGTTAAGTGTCGCAATGAAGACTATGGCATCTAACATTTCGGTCGAGAGGGACGCTCCGCAAGCGGGCTTCGCCCGCTCGCTCCGCGCCCCTCACCTTCAACGTTAGGGGTTAACTCATGGAACA
Organism: Pseudomonadota bacterium; assembly: GCA_040756035.1. GTDB lineage: Bacteria > Pseudomonadota > Gammaproteobacteria > SURF-13 > SURF-13 > JBFLZV01. The sequence continues at coordinate 11,339 of JBFLZV010000013.1, read as the reverse complement.
CGAATACCAACCCGTAGAAAACGCCTTCCGCGAAGGCACAATAACCTCGGCATCTGATGAAGATTTGTCCAAACATCTTCTTGCCCTCGCCAACAAGCCAATCGACAATGACCGCATCAAGCATAGAGACATAATTCGCGGCATCACCATTAACCACATGCTTCTGCAACATCACATCGACCGACTAAACAGCCAAAATTCAAAAACACAACGTTGGTTCATGGTATTTGCAGTCATATCGGCTATTGGTGCAGTAGCCCCATATTTAATGCCACCCGCCACACCCCAAGTCCAAGTTGTAGTAGCGCAACCAGCCCAGCCACAGCAACCGTCAGCCCCCACCCAGGCGCAACCCCAAACTTCCGGTCAAGCCACAAAGAAATCGCCTTAAACATGCGCCATACCCCTAACACTGCGTTCCAGGCGACCGGCTACAAGCCGCTTCGCGGCTTTCCGCCGTCGCCTGAACTTCAACGTTGGGCCCCACCAAAACCGTGATCTTGCACCAACCAAAATTGACACATCACCGCACCGCTCAGCCTGAGAATATTTCTCAACGCTGGGCGCTACCGGAATCACCGCCCCCTTCGCTCACCACCGCATCCGTTTGCGTCACGCCTCACCGTGGCGCCGTTCCGCCGTCCGCAAGAACGCGGTCGCCAAGCGCCTCGCGTGACGCAAGCCGGAGTCCGGGTACTTGGCACACAACGCCTTGGTATCCACTTCTGCAAACACCATCGCTGTTCTACCGTTTCACCATGTTTCGACCAGCCCAACCCGGCAGTCGAGAGGGACGGCCTGCAAGCTGCGCTTGCAGGTTCCCTCCGCGCTTCGCGCTCCGGCCGCCCCTCACTTCTACGTTAAGCGTCAAATAACAACATGGGTTACGACTGCCACAATTACTTTCCTAAAGGCACCCGTGCCACGGATGTTGAAGATTTTCTTTTTCTGCTTGGCTATAAGCGAGGCGAAAAAGGGCCCTTTAGTGGGATGATCGGGACACCCTACTATTTCTACAAAGACGACGATTACAAATACATCACCGGAATCTACTCAGAGCTCTATCGGGACAAAGAAGCCAAAGATCAACTTGTATTTTGGACGCGAACTACGATTTGGCGAAGCAAGTTTGACTCGGATTTTCACAACTACACTATCAGGCAGCTAAGGAATCGATTCGGGGGTTACTTCGTAAGTGACTATGGAAAGAATCGATACTTTCAATATGACGGGCCAGTAAGAGAGAAGGCGGAGGCAGGGGTATATAAGGCATTTAGTTACTTTCATTCAAATGTAAGCCGCGCCAAGCATTTCTTTTCGTTCGCCAACCTTCTGGATGATGAAAAACACAAAATTCAGGGCGTCGATTTTATGGATGCTCACAATCCACGTATTCTCTCAGCCAACGTTCTGGTTCCCTTTGTCGTATCGTCTGTAGAGGACTTCCTTCGTTCTACGTACATCGCTCTTCTCCGGTATTCCTCAAATCGCGAAAAAGTAGTGCAAAACGCAAGGCTCCAAGGCGCAGAAATCTTAGCAATAGATCAAGGTGAACTAACCGTGCCGGAAGCAATCGCCAAATGGATGTCTTTTCAGGATCTCAATAAAATCAATAATGCCTTCAAGGAACTCAATGTAAAATACGACATTCATGGAATCCTTCAACGCCCGTATGGCCGGCGACGAGAATCCTTCTGGAGCTTGCTCGATAGATTGATCAAGCAGAGGCACGTCTTGATTCACAGAGCGGAGCTAAATACTGACTACCGCCCAGAACAGTTGAAACGTGACATTGACCTCATCTACAAAGCAATGTGGCGCATCTATCAAGAGCTAGTGAAAATAAATAAATGGGGACTCGTCGAGGAATGGGAATTTTGACGCTTAACAACGCCATCAACGCGGACAGTGAAAAGCGGCGCTCCTTCGTCGCGTCGCTTTTCACTGCCGGTTATGGCGAACGTTAGGGGTGCTCACATGAGTGACACGATTACAATCACAAAGATTGAGGCAGCTCGCCGCCAACTGCGCACTGCGATTGAATTGTGGTTTCACGATGGAGACTCCGTTTCTATTCATACATTGTCCGCTTCCGCCTATCAGATCATTCACGATCTCAACAGAAGGAAGAAAGGCCCCGGCCTGCTACTTGATTCCAAATTCATTAAGGAAGAATACCGCAAGGAGTTCGTCTCTGACATAAAGCACGCATCCAACTTCATGAAACACGCCGACCGTGGAAGAAGTGGTATCGCCTCATCTTTGGAGTTCCGCCCCGAGTCAAACGACCACTTCATCATGTTCACCATCATCGGCCTCAAGTACCTCGGCGAGAATCTCGGCGCAGAAGAGATAGCGTTCGAGAGGTGGCATATCTTTAGGAATCCTGATCTGATGACCGATGAAGGGAAGGCACTCTTTGAGCAAACATTCACAGTCGATCAACTCAACGCCGTCCGGGGGACTCCAAAGCGCAAGTTCTTGGAAAGCTTTCGCTTGCTCCTCAGTCAGCCCAATATCGCAAAGGTCTATAATAGCCATGAACCGCACCCCTAACCTGTCGTTCGAGAGGGACGGCGCAAGAGCGCGCCGCCCCTCAACTTTACGTTAGACCTTATCTTGAGATGACTTTAAATCCCCGCACAATTTGGGGGCTTCTTGGAAATCACATTCTGTCGTGGAGTATCGTTTTCTTTACGTTTGTCGGTTTTGATTTAAGCCTTGTTCCAAGTTACTTTTTCTTGGGCTGGTCATTTTCAGGTGGCGAGCTTCCTTCGCTGGTTTGGTTTTATAGTTGGGCCATTTTCATTTTTATAATGTTGGTGTACTTTGTACTCCAGCGTGTAGTGCCAAGTCTAACTTTACGTTCAAGAGGGACGCCGCAAAAGCGCGGCGCCCCTTAACTTCACGTTAGCCCGTAGGTTGGGGTGAATGAAATGAACCCCAACAATTGTGTAGCACGAAACAATGTTGGGGTTCGCGATGCTCACCCCAACCTATCTTATTATTTTTGAAGAGCTGTAGGATGTATTAGGCGCAAGCTCTGTGATGAAGATTTCCAAAATGCTGCACGCCGCGTTGTTGGTGAATGACCTGGAGCGCGCGCGGAAGTTTTATGAGGGTGTGTTGGGGTTGCGGGAGAAGAAGCGTCACAATTTTGATTTCGACGGCGTATGGTATGACTTGGGCGAGAATGAATTGCACTTGATGGTGGCGCCCGATGCGTTGCCGCCCGCCGAGCAGCGGCCGCGGCGGGATTTTCATGTGGCGTTGCGCATCGATGATTATCAAGCCACGAAGGATTATCTGACTAATCTTGGTATACCATTCCGCGAAAGCCGCCACGGCTTGCCGCAGCTTTTCGTGCGCGACCCGGACGGCAATCTCATCGAGTTGCAACAAAAGTAATTCATGAGAATAGTGCGGGCCGTTGCGCGGGTTTTGTTGAAGGCGCTGCTGCTGTTTTTGGTGGTGACGGCGTTGTTGGTGGGCGCGCTGCGCTGGGTTGCGCCGCCGGCCAGCGCTTTCATGATCCGCAATTATGTGGACGCGCAATTTTCCAGCGTGGCGCAGCCGCCCATTCAGTATCGCTGGGTGGACTACCGCGACATTTCGCCTTATATGCCGCTGGCCGCGGTGGCCGCCGAGGATCAAAAATTTCCTTCTCACAACGGTTTCGATTTGGAGGCCATCGAGCGCGCGGTGCGGCACAACATGGAGAATAAGCGCGTGCGCGGCGCCAGCACCATCAGTCAGCAGGTGGCGAAAAATTTATTTTTGTGGCCGGGACGCAGTTACGTGCGCAAGGGATTGGAGGCGTATTTCACGTTTTTGATCGAAACGCTGTGGCCGAAAAAACGCATTCTGGAAGTTTACGTGAACATCGCTGAGATGGGCGACAACGTGTTCGGCGTGGGCGCGGCGAGCCGGGTGTTTTTTAAGAAACCCGCGAGCGCGTTGAACGCGCGGGAAGCGGCGCTGCTGGCGGCGGTGCTGCCCAGCCCGGCGCGCTTCGATGCCACGCGACCTACTCCTTATATTATGCAGCGCCAGCGCTGGATTTTGATGCAAATGAATGCCTTAGGCGGGCCTGGATATTTATCTCGGCTGTGATGCACACCGGCTTTGTGAAGTGGTAAAATACGCACCCTATGCGCAATCGCAGAAACTATTATCGCATCCTGCACGTGCAGCCCGACGCGCCGCTCGAGATGATCAAGGCCGGCTATCGCACGCTGATGCAGAAGTTGCGCCAGCATCCCGATTTGGGCGGTTCGCACTGGAACGCGAGCCTGATCAACGAAGCCTACGCCACGCTCACCGACCCGGAGAAGCGCGCGCGCTATGACCGCGAGCTGTTCCGGCAATTCGCCAAGGCGGACTTGTCCACGGGCAAGGCGCAGCGGCGCGCGGCGCAGGCGGAAGCGCCGCCGCGGCCCGAACTTTCGTGCACGGCCTGCAAGGCGGTGAATCCCGTCCCGGCGGCGTTCAAGCCCGATCAACGCTGCGTGCAATGCGGGAGCTTTTTGCACGCTTACGCGCCGCGCACGCAATCCGCTTGCAAGCGCGCGCTGGCGCGCCTGGCAAGCGACGATCCGGTGACGTTTTTTCCGGCGCCGCGCGCCAGCGCACGCCTGGGGAAGATGCTCGACTTCTCGCCCAAGGGCATCCGCTTTACGTCGCCGGAAAAGATTGCGCCCAATCAGGTCATCACCATCCAGGGCCCGCTGTTTTACGCCACCGCGCGCGTGGTGTATTGCGGGCCGAATGCGCGCGGCGGGACGCCGGAACACACTATCGGCGTGGCGTTTATTGACGTTGATTTCACGCGCGCGCGCGGCAATTTTGTTTCAGTGGCGGCGTAATTAACTCTCTCCTCACGGGCGCGCCGGCCCACGCGCACTTCTTGCTTCCATGAGCACCAACGCTTACCGCCGCACTATACTGTGGCGTCCGCCGCGCCTATTCAAAGCCGACACGCCCGCCGCGTTATGGGATTGGCTGCTCGATTCCACGTCGCTGACGCGGCGTTTGCAAGACGCCTGCGACGGTCAATTCCGCGTGCGGTTGTTGCATCAAGGCTGGGCGCGGCCCTTAGCCGACGAGGCGCGCGCGCTGAAGCTGCGCGGCGGACGCCGCGCCGTGGTGCGCGAAGTGTATTTGTTGTGCCGCGGCAAACCCTGCGTGTTTGCGCGCACCGTGATCCCGCGCGCAACGCTGTCGGGGAAATACCGTCATCTGACCCGCTTGGGGAATAAATCGCTGGGCGCGGTGTTGTTTTCCGACCCCGCCATGCGGCGCAGCGCGGTGCGTATCGCCGCCATCGCGCCTGGACAAATCTTGTTCGAGCATGCGACGCGCGGACTCGCCAAGCCGCCGCGTTTGATCTGGGGACGGCGTTCGCTGTTCCATCTGGCCGATAAGCCACTATTACTAAGCGAAATTTTCTTGCATGATATGCAGCCATGCAAGCCACACAAATAATCGAACGCCTGCGCCAATACGCCCTATTGATGCGTCTGCATCGGCCCATCGGCATTTATCTTTTGTTGTGGCCGACCTTGTGGGCGTTGTGGATCGCGGCTGATGGCAGGCCCGACCCGCTGGTGTTCGTGGTGTTCGTGTTGGGCGTGGTTTTGATGCGCTCGGCGGGTTGCGTGATCAACGATTATGCCGACCGCCGCATCGATCCGCATGTGCGGCGCACCGCCGATCGTCCGTTGGCGGCGGGACGTGTATCGGAGCGCGAGGCGCTGATTCTATTCGCGGTACTGTGCCTGGCGGCGTTTGCGCTGGTGCTGTCGATGAACGGCTTGACGATTTTATTGTCGTTCGTCGGCGTGCTGTTGGCGGCGAGTTATCCGTTCGCCAAGCGCTATACGCATTTGGCGCAGGCGCACCTGGGCGCGGCGTTCGGCTGGGCGGTGCCGATGGTGTTCGCCGCGCAGTTGAACACGATTCCGCCCGTGGCGTGGCTGTTGTTCATCGCCACGGTGTTGTGGGCCACCGCGTACGATACGATGTACGCGCTGGCGGACCGCACCGACGACCTGCGCATCGGCGTGAAGTCAACCGCCGTTTTGTTCGGCGACGCCGACCGTATAATTATCGGCGTTATTCAGGCCACCCTGCTGCTGACACTTGTACTGATCGGCGTGCAGGCCAAGCTCGGCGCGCCGTATTACCTGGGTCTCGCCGCCGCCGCCGTGTTTGCGCTGTATCAACAATATCTAATCAAGGATCGCGTGCCGGTGCGCTGTCTCGCGGCTTTTTTCAATAACAGTTGGTTCGGCCTGGCGGTGTTTTGCGGGATATTACTGAGCTATGTATGGGCCTAAAAAGATTTTATTGAGTGCGCGGCGCATCGGCGCAGTGGTGATGCTGTTCGGCGCGCTGCATGGTCCGGCGCTTGCCCAGGAACAGCCGCCCGCGCCGTCCGGCGCGGAGAGCGTGGAGGCGCAAGCGCTGGCGGCGCGGCGTGCGGCCGTCGAACAAGAGCAGGCCGCGGTGGCGCGCGAGCGCGCCGAACTCGAAAAGCTGCGCAAGGAAACGTTGCGCCAACTCAAGGCGCTCGACATCGGGCAAATCGAGCGCGTCATGGTGGAGCAGGCGGAACTCAAGGCCGACGCCGAGCGCGTCAATCTCGGTGGCGTCGAGGTGGACTTGCAAAGCGCCGAACAGCAGGCCGCGGAATTGAACGCCGCCATTCAAGACATCCAGCAGCGTCTCGGTGAACTCAAGGACACGGAGGCCGCCGCCAAGTTGCAGCAGGAGCTGGCGCTTAAACAAGCGGCGCTGGAGCTGGAGAATCAACACGTCGCCAATTTACGCGCGGCGCGCTACATCGCCGGTCAACGCCTGGAGCTGGCGCTGCGCTGGGCGCAGGAACTCAAGAGCCAATATAAAACCGCGCGCGAGTTGAGCGACAAGACGCTGCTCAGTGATTTGCAGGCGCGCATTCAAAAAGAGCAGCAAGACTTGATGGACCGCGCCGCCGATCTGCGCAAGCGTTTGGAGGCGCTGCAAGGCGATGATGCCGCGACGCAAGCCGAGCGCAGCGTGCTGCGGGCGCGCCTCTTGGAAACTGAAGAATTGGCGCGTATGAAGCCCACGGAGTTGGCGCTGGCGCAAGCGCAGGTACGGCTCAACGCGCTGGACGCCATGCTGGCCGGCGCGGACGCCGACACCGAAGAACTGGCGGCGGCGCTTAATCAAGCCGATGATTTGTTGCGCGAATTGGAGGCGCGGCGCGAGTTCGTGCAGCGCAAGACCGTGCTGTGGAAACAACAGCAGGCGCTGGTCGCCAAGCGCCTGGACGTCGCCGCGCCGGAGCGTGCGCAAACCGTGCAGGACAGCCGCGCGCTGGAAAAAATTCTCGACACGCTGGATAAACAAGCCAAGCAAGTCGCCTTCCTGATCGAGTCGGCGCGCGACAAGCGCAGGAGTCTCGACATGCGCTATGATCAGGCGCTGCGCAGCGGCCTGCTGGTGCGCCAGACGCTGCCCGGCGATAGCGCTTCATGGCAGCGCTTGGGCCTGGAGCTGCTCGCCTTGCCTACGGTGTTGTGGCAGACCATTTCCGGTCCGCTGCTCGCGGCGGCGCGCGCCGGCGGCGCGGCGGACTGGGGCCTCGTGGTGCTGAGCGAGGCGCTGTGGCTGGGGCTGCTGGCCTGGACGGCGCGCAGGTGCGCGCGTACGCCGCCCGTGGAATCCGGCGCGCCGGGATTTTCCGCCGTCGCGCGGCGGCTCGCGGCGCGGCTGCTGCACGCCAACGTTATCAGTATCGCCGTGATCGGCGCGCTGCTCATTCCGTTTTTACTCGCCGGCGCGCCGCAACCAGGCTTCACCATATTTTTAATCTTCGCCGGCGCTTGGCTGGCCTATAAAACAGCCATTGATCTCGCACATTTACTGCTGCTCGATCCGAAGTTCGCGCAGCGCGGCACGCACCCGCGCTTATACCGCGTGCTGCGCTGGTGGGTACCCGCACTCAGCGCGCTTACGGCGTTGGTGTTGCTCGTGCATCTCACTGAACTGTCGCCGCTGTTGCGCGATTTTGTCGATCGATCGTTCATGCTGCTGCTGGCGCCGGCGCTGCTTTTGGTGCTGCGCGGGCGCAGGTTACTGCTCGCGCCGCTTGCGCCGGTGCTCAGTCCGCGCTGGCTGCACTTGGCGGAGCGCGTGGTGGTCATCCTGACGCTGGCCATGCTGGTGAGCGCCGTCGTCGGTATGCTCGGCTATATCAATTTGGCGTGGAATATCGCGTTGCACGTCGGCTTGTTCCTGCTGATGACGGCGTTGTGGCTGCTGCTGCGCGGTCTGTTGCGCGATGTGTTTCAAGCGCTGCGCCGTTACACGTCGTCACCGCGCTACGCGCTGCCGTGTCCGCAGAGTCTGCTGGAAAATTTATTGGAGCCGGTGCAGCGCGGCGCGCAGATCGTGCTGTTCGTGCTGGCGTGGTGGACGCTGTTTCAACTGTACGGCTGGGACGCCGATACGCCGGTGGTGCGCGACGCGCGCGCGGTGCTATTCAGTCCGCTGTTCACCATCGACAATAAACCGATTCACCTATTCGGCATCCTGCTCACGCTGGCGATCATCATGGCCGTGGTGTGGCTGGGACGCTGGAGCCGTGAGCTGACTTACCGCTGGCTGTTTTACAAGGTCGCCAACAGCGGCGCGCGCCACAGTCTGTCGGTGTTCACGCAGTATCTCGTGGTGCTGGTGGGTTTTCTCATCGCGCTGCGCGTACTGGGCATCGACCTCACCACGCTCACCGTGTTTGCGGGTGCGCTCGGCGTGGGCATCGGTTTCGGTTTGCAAAACGTGGCCAACAATTTCGTAAGCGGCATACTGCTGCTCATCGAGCGCCCGGTGCGCACCGGCGACGTCGTGACCATCGGCGCCAATGAGGGCGCGGTGACGCGCATCGGCATCCGCTCGTTGACCATCAAAACGCCGGACAGCCAGGAAGTCATCATTCCCAATTCCGAAGTGATCTCGCATCCGTTCATGAATTGGACCTACACCGACACGCTGGTGCGCACCAGTCTCATCATCGGCATCACGTACCAAAATGACTTGCACTTGGCGCGCAAGATCATTGAGCAAGCCTTGCAGAATCACCCGGCGGTGATCAAGTCCGCGCAGAATGAAGTGCTGCTGGATGAATTCGGCGGCGCGACGGTTAATTTTCGCGTGCATTATTTTACCGATCTATGCGGCAATAACCGCCAGGAGATCAAGTCGCAACTGCTCTTCCAGATTTGGGATAGCTTTAAACGGGCCGGAGTGCGCTTTCCGGGCCCGCCGCCGCCACCCGATATTGCACCGCTACCAGCGCCCGTTAAATAAAATTGTGTTTGTGATAAGATTATTAATCCGGCAACGTTCATTGCCGGGTTAATAAATTTCAGGTCACCTAGGAACCTGAGCGCCGCGGTTTCATCTAACGGGGAAGGGTGCGGGCAAGCCGCAACTTCCTTTTCTTGATTAACAATTTTTTACATTTCTCAGGAGACATTGCATATGAGAAAATTACAGGTGGCGCTGACGGCCGCTGTTTTAACGGTATCTTTGGCTGCCTGTCAAACGCAGCCCACCAAGGAACAAACTGGCACGGTGGTGGGCGGCGTGCTGGGCGGCGTGTTGGGCTCGACCCTCGGCGAGGGTAAAGGAAAAACCGCCGCGACCATCGGCGGCGCGCTAATAGGCGGCTTACTGGGCAGTTCAGTGGGCCGTTCTCTGGATCAAACCGATGAACTGCGCGCGACGCAAGCCCTGGAAAACAACCGCACCAATCAGCCGGCCACGTGGCGTAATCCGGACACCGGCAATCAAGTTACGGTCACCCCGACGCGCACCTACACCGCGCCCTCCGGGGAAACTTGCCGTGAATACAACACCACGGTGACCATCGACGGCAGAAAGGAAAAAGCACACGGCACCGCGTGCCGTCAACCGGACGGTTCCTGGAAAATCGTCAGCTAGGAATAATCGCGCGTAGGCTTAATCTCCGGGGACTTCGTGTCCCCGGCAACGTTCAGCAATGAAGCCTTATTCCGAGGCCAGCGAGCAAAATAAAGAGCCCATTCTAAACGTCCTGCGCGAAGTGTTCCGCGCGCCGGGCGCTGTTTTAGAAATCGGCAGCGGCACCGGGCAGCACGCCGTATATTTTGGCCGACATCTTTCCCATCTCGTGTGGCAACCCAGCGACTTGCCGGAGTGTCTCGACGGCATCCGCCTATGGCTGGATGAGGCCGGGCTTGCCAACGTGCGCGCGCCGCTGGCGCTCGACGTAAGCGGCGACGCGTGGCCGGCGACGGCGGCGGACGGCGTGTTCAGCGCCAACACCGCGCACATCATGCCGTGGAGCGCGGTGGAGAAAATGTTCGCCGGCGTCGGGCGCGTGCTGAAGCAGGGCGGTTATTTATGCCTATACGGGCCGTTCAATTACAACGGCGCCTACACCAGCGACAGCAACGCGCGCTTCGACGCCTGGCTCAAGGCGCGCGATCCGCTGTCCGGCATCCGCCACTTCGAGGACCTCGATGCGCTGGCGCGCGCGCAGGACCTGCGTCTTGTGCACGATTACGCCATGCCGGTGAATAATCGTACGCTGGTGTGGGAGAAGATTTAAAGCTCCAGTACGCGCGTCAGCCAATTAGAGACGTCTTGAATCTCCGCCGCGCACAACGTGTGACCCATCATGTAGCTGCGCCACGTCACGGCGTAACCTAGCTCCTCCAGCGCATCACGCGCGCGCATCCCGGCAGCCGGCGGTACGATAGTGTCCTGCATTCCGTGGCCCATGAAAATCGGCAGCCCGGCGTTGGCCGGGTGCGCCTCATTCCGCACATGCGCGGCCAGCGGCAGCCAGGAAGAAAGCGCGACGAGACCCGCCAGACGCTCCGCATAACGCAAGCCGGCATACAACGCAAGGGCGCCGCCCTGCGAAAAACCCGCCAGCACGATGCGCCGCGCATCGATGCCCGCGTCGATCTCGCGCCGCATGAGCGCGTGTATCAAATGTTCCGATTCGCGCAGCCCGGCCTCATCCTCGCGCTGCGCGGAACCGAGGCTTACGATGTCGAACCAGGCGCGCATCACGTAGCCATTGTTCAAAGTGATGGGCCGGTGCGGCGCGTGCGGACAGACAAAACGCACACCATGCCGCGCCGGCAAATCCAATTCCTGAACGAGCGACGCCAAGTCATGGCCGTCCGCGCCAAGGCCATGCAAGGCGATCACCGTGGCCGTGGGCGCGATGGCGGGGTTGACTTCAACGGCGGAGGGCGGCGCGGTGGACATGTGTCGGTGCAATTAAAATAATATTAACT
>JBFLZV010000012.1:0-38061 GCA_040756035.1 Pseudomonadota bacterium | reverse complement strand
GCCGGTAAAAAACATTGCACGCATCGAAGTGATGCGTGGGCCGGGCTCGGCATTGTTCGGTGCAGATGCCTTTGCTGGCACGATTAATATTATTACCAAAACCGCGCAAGATATTGATGGCATACAAACCGGCGTGCGTGCGGGTTCCTTTGACACAAAAGACGCTTGGTTGTTGCATGGCGGAAAATGGGCGGGTTTCGATACGGCTTTTTCTTTGGAGCTACACAGCACGGACGGGCATAAAGAAGTTATTGATGCCGATGCTCTATCTATCGCAAAATCTCCCTTTAACGCAAGTGCCTCTCTTGCGCCTGGCCCTGTAAGCAATCGGCGCGATACGCTGGATACGCGTTTGGATCTATCACGTGGAGATTGGCGTTTACGCTTGGGTTATCAGGGTCGTTATAACGTCGGCAACGGCGCAGGTGTTTCTCAGGTTCTAGACCCACAGGGCCGTGGCGATAGTGACCGTTATAATGCTGATCTGACGTACCATAACCCAATCTTCACCAAGGATTGGGATGTAACAGCCCAGTTAAGCTATTTCAGCACTACCCAAATTACCAAGCTGACTCTATATCCTCCAGGAGCACGTGCAGGCTTTCCGGATGGTGTGCTCGCCAATCCTGATGTGTATGAAAGGCATTGGCGTTTTTCTCTTTCCGGTCTTTACACGGGTATCCAGAATCACCGAATTAATTTAGGCGCGGGAGTCAATTACAGCGATTTATATAAAACACGCGAGACGAAAAACTTTGGCCCGCCGGGTTTAACGCCGCTCGGCTCGGTGGTGGATGTCACTGACACCGCACCATTTTTGCGTCCGCACAAGCGCGATGTCTATTATGCCTTGGTGCAAGATGAGTGGGCTTTTGCACCCGACTGGGCATTAACCGCCGGCGCGCGCTGGGATCATTACTCAGATTTCGGCGATACTATCAATCCGCGTTTAGCGCTGGTGTGGCAGACTCGTTTCGATCTTACTACCAAGTTGCTTTATGGACGCGCTTTCCGGGCTCCATCGTTCGCGGAATTGTATAACATTAATAATCCTGTGCAACTTGGCAATCCAAGTTTGACGCCGGAGGTTATTAATACCACGGAATTGGTATTTGATTATCGTCCGCTAAGTGATTTACGCTCCAAATTAAGTCTGTTCCGCTATAAAATGAACGATATTATCCGCTTTACGCCTGATCCGGGCGCCACCACATCTACGGCACGCAATACGGGTAGCCAAACGGGTTACGGCTTCGAATTGGAGGGGGATTGGAAGGCATCATCATCTCTACGATTACGCGGAAATTATTCTTTTCAACTTTCTGAAGATAACAGCACCGGCACCGATGCCGGTAATGCTCCGCATCATCACGTATTTGCCGGTGCGGATTGGAAATTTATGCCGAATTGGATAGTAGGCGGCCAGCTTAATTGGGTGGGCGCCCGCAAGCGCGCATCCGGCGACACACGGCCGGCTATCAATAATTATATGACGATCGATACAATACTGCGTTACAAGGAAAAAGGCAGCCCTTGGGCGGCGGCTTTTTCGGTACATAATCTCCTCGATGCCGATGCGCGTGAACCCAGCCCGGCGCCAGGTTCTATTCCAAACGATCTGCCGTTGCCCGGCCGCAATTTCCTGATGGAAGTGAGTTACGATTTTTAGTGCGGAGGCTATAGGACATTATATAAGTTGTAGTTTGTTATGCCATAACCCCGCCGTCCACCGTCAATACGGCGCCGGTAGTCCATGCGGATTCATCTGACGCAAAATATAGCGCTGCTTGTGCGATTTCTTCAGATTTTCCCATGCGCTCTAAAGGTTGTCTTGAATTGAAGACGGCGTATTCATCAGGGGTGCTGATTTTTTTTGCTACATGAGGAGTATAAATAATACCGGGGCAAATGCAATTGCAGCGGATATTGTATTTGGCGTACTCCAGGGCGGCAGTTTTAGTAAGCATGATGACGCCAGCCTTGGCGGCAGCATAGGGATGGAAGCGCCCCCACGGAAATGCTTTTAAACCAGCAATGGAGCTAATATTTATAATCGTGCCACCCCCATGGTTCAGCATTGCTGGAATTGCTGCGCGCATAAAACGAAATGTACCCTTTAAATATACATCCATGATCTCATCCCACATCGGATCGGTAATTTCATGTAGTGGTCCAGGGTGAGATAAGTTGCCGGCATTGTTAACTAACACATTGATATATCCAAAGTGATCCTGCGTGGATTGCACGGCATTTTGCACGTCTGCTTCTAAAGTAACGCTGCCGGAAATGGCTAAGGCTTTGCCGCCCGCGCGGATGATTTCTTCCGCTATTTTTTCAAGAGGCTCTTTGCGGCGGCCGGTAATCGCTACGCTCGCGCCTTCTTGCGCGAAGAGTCTTGCGATGGCTTCGCCTATGCCGGAGCCGCCGCCGGTGATGAGTGCAACTTTATCTTTGAGGCGCATAAGATTAATCCCTTTCAAAGTGATTAATGGCGAAGTGAATATTTAAATCCCCCGCAACTTCTCGACAACCCCCTGCGATTCTGCGTGTCGGCATCGCGTCATGGTGCTTGTTGCGCCACGTGCTTCATTCGCAAAATCTCTACGATTCGAGCCTTGGTCAAGACGCGGTAAAAAATGATGTAATTCGGATGCATGACCAGTTCGCGCACATTGGCGGGCAAGCCCGGTCTGCCGGTATGGCCAAGGTTGGGATGCCGGGCGAGTGGTGTTGTTTTATCGCGTATCTCTTGACCGAAATGCTCAGCGCGTAGCGGACTGTCTTTGGCAATGTGTTGGACGACGGCGCGAAGATCATCGCCGGCTTTGGGTCGCCACTCGATGCGATAAGTTCTTCTCGTCACGCTTTGCCCGCGGTGCGCGGTGCGCGTTTTCGAGCGCCGGCAATCTCGGCGTCCATCTTGGCCATGACTTTATCATGCGCGAGGTTCGGGCGGGGATCGTCAATGGCCTCCTGGATTTCGGCGGCCAACCATTGATTATAGACGGCGGCCCGGTGAGCTTCGCGCATGGCCGCGGCGCGACTCTGCCGGCTGCGGGTTATATCTTTTTGATCGGGGTTCCAGTTCGTGACATCGAGTTGCACAACGGCAATGCCGATTTCACGCAACATGATCAGCGCGGAGGTGGGGGTGCCGAAGCGGCGTGGTTCTGTACTGCGGGCTTTCGATAAAACAGCGTCTTGTCCGCTGCGGGTGGCGATTTCCACATAGAAACCGCCGCCTTGCCCCTTTAGGGTAATGCCCGTCACGCCGCCGGCGTTGGTCGTGGCGCGCAGTTGCTCTAGCGTCATGCTCTGCATGGGATTTATACCTATCAAATGTGTCAATAAATTCTTTACAAGTGTGCACTATTGATAAAAAAGATGCAATCCCTGTATTCAGAATAACGGCCGCTGTAAGGTGCTCTCGGGGTGTTCTAAAGTTCCCCGTAACTTCTCGACAAATTCCTTTCTATTCTGCGCGCCGAGGGTCTCGTAGAGCCGCTTGCTGCGGTGCACCACGGCGATCTCGCTCATGCCCAGCTTCTGGGCGATGACAGCGTATGGCTCCTGGCCGGCGAGCAGCAGGCACAGCATGACATCGGTCCGCGGCACTGGCAGCTTCTCCGGATGCAGCGTCAACTTAATGGGGAGCGGCGCTTGATGTGTAATGGTCACGCCCACATAAGGCGGGCCCATGGGATTGAACGAGTGCAGCCAATAGGCGCGCAGGATAAACTTCCCCCAGGCATTCTGATGTTTCTGCACGGGCGGCAAGACATGCCGCTCGCCTTCGAACACCTGGCGTAGATTCTTGTAAAGATACAACAGTTTCACGGCCACGGGAGGATTGCCGAACTTCGGATCACAGGTAGCCGGCGAAATCTGCGGATGGGTGGCCAGAAACAACAATTTCCGCGCCTGCGGCGAGGCGTACTCCAGCTCACCGCGCGGATTCAACACGATGATGCGCGGCTCGTCGTCCGTGGCCCATGAGAGGTGTTGCAGGTCATCGGCGGGGGTTAAACTGTGGGCGAGGTAGGGGAGGACGGAGGTGAGAGTGGCTTTGTCGTCGTCGGAGAATTCAGGGTCATTTTTTGCGCGGCTGATCGTTAGCCAACCCACTGCCTTGCCATGCTCGCGGACTACGGCGCTTAGGATGTGATACATATCGGCTTGACGATGCAGTAAATTATAAAAATCGTGCCGATAGAACCGCCATTTATCGACCTTGAGCCAACGTTCCCAATTTTCCACGCCCGGCTGCAATTTCTCAATCTCGGAAAAATTTGGATACACCTCTGCATCACGCTTATAGTGAAATTCAGTGAAATAAAGTGGTGCTATTTCGGCATGAATAGGAGATTCGAAGCATATATTGCTAGTTTTATACTCATCATCTAGCCAAAAGAACATTGTCTCATGCCCAGGAACAAGCTTGCGCAGTTCCTTGAGCAACCGCGGCATAATGATCTGGCCGCCCAGACCTAAACAGCAGAGTTGTTTGATGCGTGCCGCGATGGTTTTTGTGGGCATGGCGCCGGCGGAGCCCCTCTCGCAAGTACTTTCACCCGAAATATACGAAGTGCAGGAAAAATGTAAAGAAATTTTTATTTAATGAGGTGCGGAAGTCTCTGTTACCGGCAGCGGTATTGTAACTGTGAAGCATGATCCTCTCCCCGGTTCACTCTCCACCTCGATCGTTCCGTTCATGAGCTTGCAGAAACGCTGACTGATAGTCAGGCCAAGCCCGGTGCCGCCGTATTTGCGGGTGATGCTCATATCCACCTGCCGGAACTCCTCGAAGATGTGGCGTTGTTTGTCGTGGGAGATGCCGATGCCGGTGTCGTTCACCGCAATGATCAGGCTGTGCGTGTCGCGCTTGGCTTGCAGCGTGATGTGTCCGTTTTCGGTGAATTTGTTGGCGTTGCTGAGCAGGTTTAGCAACACTTGACGCAATTTTCCCACATCGATAAATAGCGGCTCGCCGGAGTCCGTGATTTCCATTTCAAAATGATTATTATTTTTGTGCATGAGCGGTTTCATCATGCCGTTTATCTCGCCCAGCAACTCGGTCAAATCGGTGGATTCGATCATTAATTCCATGCGCCCGGATTCGATCTTGGCGAGGTCGAGAATGCTGTTTATCAGGGACAGCAAGTGCAGGGCGGATGAGCGCACCCGGTTTAGATCGGCGGACTTAGCGGTTTCCGCCGCGTCTTCCATTTCTTCGATGAGAATGTCGCTGTAACCGATAATGGCGTTCAGCGGCGTGCGTAGTTCGTGGCTCATGTTGGCCAGGAATTCCGATTTATGACGGCTTGCGGCGAGCGCCGCGTCGCGCGCCAGCACCAGCTCGTGGGTGCGCAGCGCCACTTCCGATTCCAGGTTGTCGTTTTGCCGGCGCAGGCGCTGGTCGCGTTCGTCCAGCGCGCTCATCATGCTGTTGAAGGCGTGCGCCATGCTCGTGACTTCTTGCGGACCGTCCATGGCGGCGCGCACGCACGATTCGCCTAATTCGGCGCGGTTCATGATGCCGGATAGTTCTTGCAGCGGGCGGGTGATTTTGTTGATGAGCGAGCGTAACAATAACAGCAACAGCGCCGACAGAACGGCGGCCATGGTGATGTTTTGAGTAAAGATGCTGGTGGTGATGTGATGCAGCGTTTGTTTGCCGACCGCCACGTGCACATAACCCAGAAATTCGGGTTTGCTTGCGCTTTCCGCGAAAGGTGATCCGCTTCCCTGGCCGCCGTACACCGGGGCGATGAAGTCCCACGTCGCCGGTGTTTCGTGGCCGAGCAGGGCGGTTTCACCGTTCCAACTTTCGGCGGCAGACGGCGCCCAGTCCGCGGTGTCGCCTTCCTGCGCCAGCACTTTATTTTTCTTGTCGTAAATCGCCGCGTAGCGCACGTCGGGAAACGACAGGGTTATGTGCAGCGACTCGGCGGCGTTTTCCGCGGTGCCGTAGAGCAAGGCCAGTATGCTTTGGCGCGCCAGGTTTTCGGTGATTTCGCGGCCGTCGGCGATGAGCCGCGCGCGGATTTTTTCGCTGGTCATCCAGGCGGTGGTGAGTGAGGTGCCCAGCGCCAGCGTGAGCATACCGGCGCTCAGTATGATGAACAACTGGCGGCGGAAGCTGGTCGTGGGCGGGAAAAGTTTTTCGAAGATCGCCATGATGGATCTTACTGCGCCGGAAAGACGAGACCGAAATCGCGCCGCTGTTCGGGCGTGATGCTCAGCTGCAAGTGCGCGGCGGCGCGCACGTTGACGGCGGTGCGCACGTCGCTGAGCGGCGTGATGCTCGCGCCGTTAACGCGCTCGTGGTTGACGGCCATATCCGCTAACGTACGGCCCAGCGCTTGATTGTCGGGATACAGGGAAAACAGCGCGCCTTTTTTGGCGTGACTAAGATTGCTGGAAAACATCACCAGCTTGCGGTCCCAGGCTGTTTTGAGAATAACGTCCAGCACTGCGTCTTCGTCCAGGCTTTTATCCGACAGTAGCCAGACGGCGTCGGTTTTAGTGTTGCTATTGTTCATGACGTCTTGATAGAGCAACGCCGCCTCACTGAGACTTTGCGCCGGGTGCGCGATGAGTTCCAGGTTATACTGGGTGACGGACTCTTTCGCCAGGTCGATGAGCCAGGTATTTTGCGTGGGCGTGTATACCACGTGCACGCGCTTGATGGCGGAGGCGAGATTGTGCAGTTGCGCGAATAATTTGGCGGGATGCGGGGTCAGGCTCATGCCGATGATATTGGGCGCGCTGTTGTCGCTGAGCATCACCGCGCCGGCCACTACCGGCGTTTTTTCATCGAGGGTGCGCGCTGCGTCCAGCCCGCGTTGACCGAGGGTAATGACCGCGGCGGGTTTTTCCGCGTCGAGCCAGGCGCGCAGGTTATCGCTGTCGAAATTTTTCCCCAAGGTATAACGTTTCACGGAGATGGAAGGGTACGCTACAATGCCCGCGATGATTTCGTCAAATATGTTTTTGTAGGGTTCTTCGACGTCCGGATAAATAACCGCGAGGATTTTAGGCTGGGCGTAAGCGGAGGCGCACAAGCCGCTTGCCAGGAAGAGTAGTAGGACGGCCAGGATGGTCAGCCGTCCGCCGCATTGGGTGAGGAATGGATGAGGCACAGCTCGCTACCGGACGCCTTGCGTCGAGCCTGAACGCATGGGCACCGTTTTCGGGATTATTTTTAATAAGCCGCCGGGCATTGCTTTGACTATTGCGTCGGTCTTTTATAATCTGTGGCTGGTGCGCCCGGATTGGGCTTGATAGTGATATTGGGAGTAATCAAGCAATAAATATGCCGATCATCATAGCAGCTTTGAATAACGTTGCTGTGAGTAGGGATATTTTACTAGGCTCTTGAATAGGGTCATCAAGGCCGCATTGGGAGAGTAGTTCGGGCCGAGGCCGGATGGTGGCCCGTTTCCCTGGTTACGGATTGCCGCCGGGCTTTATCCACAGCCCGTGCCGTGATGGGGGGTGGGAGTGATGTCTCAGGAAGTGTGTTTTTTGGTCGCGCACAGCCGCCCGGAGACGCGCGCCGAGGTGCGCGCGGCGTTGGTGCGAGGCGGCTGGGGCTCGGTCGTCGAGGCCGAGGATGGACAAGCGGCTATCCAGCGTCTGCGCGATTCGCGCGTCAATTTCGTCATCACCGATATCCATTTGCCGCCCATCGACGGTTGGCGTCTCGCGCGCATGGTACGCTCCGGCGTATTCAAGTGCGCGAAGACCACCCCCATCATCGCCGTCTCTTCTTCGTTCACGGAGCGCATCGCCGAGGCCACGGCCAAGGAGTTCGGCATTAACCGGCTGTTGCCCTTGCCGCTGGAGCATCCCGCCGCGCTGGCCGATGCGATAAGATTGTGCTTGACCGACAAGGATATCAGCCTGCGCAAGCCCACGCTGCTGATCGTGGAAGATGATCCCGACACCGCGATTCTGGCCAACCGGATGCTGCAACGGCGCTTCGACGTGGAAGTGGCCACCGACGGCGAAGCCGGAGTGCAGGCCTGGCTGGCGCGCCGACATAATTTGGTGCTGCTGGATATCATGTTGCCCAAGCGTTCCGGCGTGGACGTGTTGCGCAAGATTTTGCAGATACGCCCGACTCAAGCCGTGGTTATCATGACCGCCAACGCCACCATGGATCAGTCCGAGATCATGATGTTGGGCGGCGCGGCGGATTTTATCGCCAAGCCGTTCCAGGCCGATCAACTGCGCGAGGCCTGCGAAATAGCGGTGCGCCGCGAAGACTACATGGTCAGCAACGAGCAATTTTATCAGCGTATGCTGGTGCTCAAAAAAACCATGGCGGAACTCGCGCAGGCGCGCGACCAAGCGCTCGAGGCGTCGCGCCTTAAATCCGAATTTCTCGCCAACGTCAGCCACGAAATTCGCACACCCATGAACGCCGTGCTGGGCATGGCCGATTTATTATTGGACACGCCGCTCAGCGCCGAGCAGCGTGATTACCTGTCCACGTTGCGTCAATCGGCGCAAGGTCTGCTGGGCATCATCAATGACGTGCTCGATTTTTCCAAAATCGAGGCGGGCAAAATGGCGGTGGAGAACGTACCGTTTACATTGGCCGACGTCGTGGAATCCGCCGCCGAAGTATTAGCCCCCGGCGCGCACCAGAAAAGAATTTCGCTGATGACGTTCGTTGCTCCGGAGTTGCCCATGGAACTGGTCGGCGACCCGGGGCGCCTGCGCCAGATATTGCTAAACCTCATCAGTAACGCCGTTAAATTCACCGAACGAGGAAACGTGGCGGTGCGCGTGACGCTGGAGTCGGAAACCGATCAATATGTAACGGTGTGGTTCGCGGTCACCGATACCGGCGTCGGTATATCCGCGGAGGCGTGCCAGCGCTTGTTCCAGCCGTTTACGCAGGCCGACGGTTCCACCACCCGCAAATACGGCGGCACCGGACTGGGATTGTCCATATGCAAGCGGCTGGTGGAGTTGATGGGTGGCGAGATCGGCGTGGAAAGCGCGGAGGGGCGCGGTTCCACGTTTTGGGTGAGCGTGCCGTTCAAGCGCATCGAGCACAGCGGGTTTTATCAACAAGACGGCGGCGCCGCGCATACGGCCCGCTTTCAAAACGTCGAGCGCTGGAGTCATCTCGCCGGCCTGCGCGTGCTAGTGGTGGATGATCGCGTCGCGGAGCGCGATATCATTCAGCGCTATCTAAGTTCTCAGCGCATTGAGAGTACCCCCGTTGCTTCGGCGCGCGAGGCGCTGGATAAGCTCGCACACGCCGCTCAGCCGTACGATATTGCTATCCTGGACCTCATTATGCCGGATATGGATGGTTGGGAACTGGCGCGAGCCATTGCCACGGACGGACGATTTATTCCGCCCAAGCTCGTGTTGCTTACCGCGTTCGACACCAAAGGCCAAAGCGAGCGTGCGCTGCGCGCGGGTTTCGCCGCTTATCTGACCAAGCCCTTCAAGCAAGAGCGCTTGTTCGACTGCCTGGCCGGGCTTGCCGCGGCGGCTGCGCCCGCCCACGTATCGCCGTACGCGGCGTCGGCGTTAAGCATTGTCCCGGACGAGCACTACGGCGAGTACAAAGTACTGTTGGCGGAAGATAACCCGGTCAACCGCAAATTGGCTCTGGCGCAACTGAAAAAACTCGGCGTTAAGGCCGACGCGGTTACCAATGGGCGCGAGGCTGTGGCTGCGGCATGCAACGCTAAATACGCGTTGATCCTGATGGATTGCAATATGCCGGAAATGGACGGCTATCAAGCCACGCGCGAAATCCGCGCGGCACAGGCCGGCTCCAGTTACGTCGTGCCCATCATCGCCATGACCGCCAACACCATGGGCGATGACGCGCGGCGCTGTCTCGCCGCGGGCATGAATGATTATCTGCCCAAGCCGGTCAGCATTGAGCAGTTGAAAACCACCTTGGTGCGTTGGCTGTCCAGGAGTAAGGCGCACAAGGAAACGGTCGTCGAGCACGTCGCGCCGAACGGCAACGGCGCCGCGCCGGTGGATTATCGTGTGCTCGAGGGGCTGCGCGAGCTGCAAACCGAAGGCGCGCCGGACGTAGTAACGGAATTGATCGATATCTATCTTGACGACAGCCCGCTGCTGTTGCAAAGCCTGCAGGCGGCGGTTGCACAGAATGACACGCGCGGGCTGCGCCGCGCCGCGCACAGCCTGAAATCGGTCAGCGGCAACCTCGGCGCGAAACGGCTCTCCGCGCTCAGTAAGGAACTGGAAGAGATGGGGCGTCTCGATGATCTGCGAGGCGCCGAGAAAAAACTTGCACAACTTTTACACGAATACGACGCGGTGAAGCACGCTCTGGAAGATGTGCGCAAAGGCGCCGCTCGCGCCGCGCCGGTGGACTATCAGGTGCTCGAAGGACTGCGCGATTTGCAGGTCGAGGGCGCGCCGGATTTGGTTGCCGAATTAATCGATATTTATCTTGCCGATACGCCACAGCTGCTGCAAATATTGAGTGAGGCGTTGAGCCGGCTCGATGCGCAAGGGCTGCGCCGCGCCGCGCACAGCCTGAAATCGGTCAGCGGCAACCTCGGCGCGAAACGGCTCTCCGCGCTCAGTAAGGAACTGGAGGATATGGGGCGCACCGGCGATTTGCAAAAAGCCGAGAAAAAACTCGCCGAGATACGGCAGGAATACACTGCGGTGCGGCTGGCTTTGGAGGCTACGCGTGGCGTGAAGAAATAACGGGTGAACGGTAATGGGTGATGGGTAATGGGCTTTACTGTTTACTCATCACCGTTTACCCATCACCCATCACCCATTACCTGTTTAACTCAACGCCTGCCCCATGCCCGTCAGCGGCGTGACGAGCAATATGGATATCAGTTGAATGCCGATCATCACCAGAATGGGCGAAAGATCAAAGCCGGAGATGGGCGGCAGGAGGCGCCGCGCCGGGGCGAGCAGCGGTTCGTTGAGGCTATAGAGCAGATCACTGAGCGGATTATGGTCACCGGGCCGCACCCAGCTTAGAATAACCTGCAATAAAATCGAAAAGAAAAATACGTTCAGTACCAACCCAACCAGTTTCGCAACGGCCAGCACCACGAGACCGCTGATGTGCGGAATCTGTCCGAACAGCAGCGCGACAAGCGCCAGCTCCAGCGCTTGCAAGATCAACAGCAGCACCACCGACGCGAAATCTATGCCCCACAGTCCGGGAATAATTCTGCGCAGCGGCACCAGCGCCGGATTGGTCACCTTCACCAGAAATTGCGAAATCGGATTGTAAAAATTGGCGCGCGTCCACTGCAACAGCAGGCGCAACAACACGGCCAGAATGTAAAGTCCGAAAACGGCCTGAATGAGGAATGCGCCGGCGTTGCCAAAGGGATTTCCGCTCATTTTGATTTCTCTAGCAGATCAGCCAATTCAATGGAGCGTGCGTGCGCGGCGCACAATGCGTCGTCAAACAATGCCTGAATACCACCTTCCTGCAATATCTTAAGGGCCTGCTCCGTGGTGCCGCCCTTGGAGGTGACGCGCGCGCGCAGCGTGGCGCAATCCTCCGCGCTTTCCAGCGCCATTTTCGCGGCTCCGAAGGCGGTTTGCAGCGTGAGCAGGCGCGCCGCCTCGCGCGCGAGGCCAAGCCGTGCCGCGGCGTTTTCCAGCGCCTCCATTACCAGGAAAAAATACGCCGGTCCGCTGCCGGAGAGCGCGGTGACGGCGTCCATGTCCGTTTCATCCTGCAACCACAGCGTCAGACCCACCGCGCGCAAAATAGACTCGGCGAGGCTGGCCTGCGCCTGCGATACGCGCACGTTGGCGTACAGCGCGGTAGCGCCGCTTTGCACCAGCGCCGGCGTGTTGGGCATGGCGCGCACCAGCGCGGCCTTGCCACCCAGCCACGCATTCAGCGCGGCCACGCGCACGCCGGCGGCGATGGAAATAACGAGTTGACCTTGCAAAGTTCCGGCCAGTTCCTGCGCCACTTCTCGCAATACCTGTGGCTTGACGGCCAGCACGACCACCTGCGCGTGTCGCGCCGCTTCTGCATTGGAAACAGTGGTGTGCACGCCGAAGCGCGCGCGCAGCGCGTCGAGCCTTTCCGCGCTCGGATCGGCGGCCCAGATGCGCTCCGGCGCGCAGTGATCGGCGATCAAGCCGCCGATCAGGCTACCCGCCATGTTGCCCGCGCCGATGAAGGCGATGGTGGTGTCTTTCAAGATGGACTCTCCAGTATGGTAGAAAGTGTAGCGTATTTTGGGGTGGGGCGTAAGGCGTGAGGAGTGAAGGGTGAGGAGTAACCCCTCAGCCCTCAGCCCTCATTCCTCACCGGCGTAGCCGTACGCCTCACTCCTCACTTTTGAGGATCGCTCTCCGAAGACGGCCCGCCCGATGCGCACCATCGTCGCGCCTTCGGCGATCGCCGCTTCCAGATCGTCCGACATGCCCATGGATAACGTGTCGAGCGGCAAGCCGGCTGCGTGCAGTTTTTCCAAGGCCTCGCGCAAGGCGCGAAACGGCGCGCGCTGTTGCGCGAAATCCGTGGCCGGTTTGGGAATGCACATCAAGCCGCGCAGACGCAGGTGCGGCAGCGCGGCTACCTGCTCCGCCAAGTTTCTTAATTGCTCCAGGCCGACGCCGGATTTACTGGATTCCGCGCTGATGTTGACTTGCAGGCAAATATTCAACGGCGGCAAGTGCGGCGGGCGCTGCTCACTGAGGCGCTGCGCGATAACAAGCCTATCCACGCTTTGCACCCAAGCGAAATGCGCGGCGATTTTTTTGGTTTTGTTGGCTTGCAGAGGGCCGATAAAGTGCCACTCCATGCCGGCGCCGTCGAGCGTGGGATCGGCCATTTTGGCGAGCGCTTCTTGCAGATAATTTTCGCCGAAGCAGCACTGTCCCGCGGCCCATGCATCGCGTACTTTATCCGCCGCCACGCCCTTGCTGACCGCGAGCAGTTGCACGGAACCCACGCGCCTGCCGAAACGCGCCTCGGCGGCGGTGATGCGTTGCCGCACGCGGTCCAGATTTGCTCGTAAAGTTTCGGTTGCGTCCATCGCCTTAAAGCGTTAATTTTAGCACTTGGATTCCTGTAAAAATCACGATAACTGCCGATACTTATAATTAGTATAAGGTAAATCCCCCATGGACATCGCCGAACTACTCGCCTTCAGCGTGAAAAACAACGCCTCCGACCTGCACCTGTCCGCGGGCATGCCGCCCATTATCCGCGTGGACGGCGACATCCGCCGCATCAACGTTCCGGCCTTGGACCACAAGCAAGTGTACGCGCTGATCTATGACATCATGAACGATAAGCAGCGCAAGGACTACGAGGAATTTTACGAGACCGATTTTTCCTTCGAAATACCCGGTTTGGCGCGTTTCCGCGTCAACGCCTTCAATCAAAACCGCGGCGCCGGCGCGGTATTCCGCACCATTCCCTCGAAGGTCAAGACGCTGGAGGAGCTGGGCTGCCCGCCGATCTTCAAGGAAATCATCGAGCAGCCGCGCGGCATCGTGCTGGTGACCGGCCCGACCGGTTCCGGTAAATCCACTACGCTGGCGGCGATGATCAACCACATCAACGAAAACGAGTTCGTGCATATTCTCACCATCGAAGACCCCATCGAATTCGTGCACGAAGGAAAAAAATGTTTGATCAACCAGCGCGAGGTGCACCGCGACACACTGGGCTTCAGCGAGGCGCTGCGCTCCGCGCTACGCGAGGACCCGGACGTGATCCTGGTCGGTGAAATGCGTGATCTGGAAACCATACGCCTGGCGCTGACCGCGGCGGAGACCGGCCACTTGGTGTTCGGCACGCTGCACACCAGCTCCGCGGCCAAGACCATCGATCGCATCATCGACGTGTTCCCGGCGGCGGAAAAGGACATGGTGCGCGCCATGCTGTCGGAATCGCTGCGCGCGGTGATTTCGCAGGCGCTGTTGAAGAAGGTCGGCGGCGGGCGCATCGCCGCGCACGAGATCATGATCGGCACGGCGGCGATACGCAATCTGATTCGCGAAAACAAAGTGCCGCAGATGTACTCGGCGATCCAGACCGGCCAGGCTGCGGGCATGCAGACTCTCGATCAATGCCTGCAAAATCTGGTGGCGAAGAATCTGGTGCAGAAGGGTGAGGCGCGCGCTTACGCCATGAATAAAGATACGTTTAAATAAGGAAGCGCGCGATGGACTTCAACGGCCTGCTCAAATTGATGGTGGAAAAAAACGCCTCGGATTTGTTTATCAGCGTCGGTGTGCCGCCGAGTCTGAAAGTGCACGGCAAGGTCATGCCGGTGGGGTCCGCGCCGCTCGGCGCCGAGCACACCGCCAAGCTGGCGCACGACATCATGGACGTCAAGCAGCGCTCTGTGTTCCAGGCCACGCAAGAGTGCAACTTCGCCATCAATCCGCAGGGCATCGGCCGTTTCCGCGTCAACGTATTCGTGCAGCAGCAGCGCGTGGGCATGGTGCTGCGCAAGATCGAGACGCGCATTCCCAAATTCGAAGAGCTGCGCCTGCCGCCTATCCTGCAAGACATCGCCATGACCAAGCGCGGACTGGTGATTTTCGTGGGCGCCACCGGCTCCGGTAAATCCACGTCGCTGGCGGCCATGATCGGCTATCGCAACGAAAACAGCAGCGGCCACATCATCACCATCGAAGACCCCATCGAATTCGTGCACGAGCACAAGGGCTGCATCGTCACGCAGCGCGAGGTGGGCGTGGATACGGAATCGTTCGACGTGGCGCTGAAAAACACGCTGCGCCAGGCGCCGGACGTAATCCTGATCGGCGAAATACGCGCGCGCGAGACCATGGAGCACGCCATCGCCTTCGCCGAGACCGGTCACCTGTGCCTTTCCACGCTGCACGCCAACAGCGCTAACCAGGCCATGGATCGCATTATCAACTTCTTCCCGGAAGACCGCCGTCAGCAACTGCTCATGGACTTATCGTTGAACCTCAAGGCAGTGATCGCGCAGCGTCTGATACCCACGGTCGACGGCAAGGGCCGGCGCGCGGCGGTGGAAATACTGCTGAATACGCCGCTCGTCTCCGATCTGCTGCTCAAAGGCGAGGTGCACGCGTTGAAGGATCTGATGACGAAATCCGGCGAACAGGGCATGAAGACGTTCGACCAGGCGCTGTTCGATTTATACAGCGCCGGCGAGATCAGCTACGACGACGCCATTCGCCACGCCGACTCGGCCAACGAACTGCGCTTGATGATTAAACTCTCCGACAAAGGCAGCGCGGGTAAACTGGGCTCCGCGCTGGAGGGGGTGACGTTGGTGGATACGAAAAATCAGTAACAAGTTACATATGTAGGTTGGGGTGAGCAACGCGAACCCCAACGAAAAGCGGATCGATTATGTTGGGGTTCGCTGCGCTCACCCCAACCTACCTCAAATTTGTTACTTGCAACGCATCAAACACCGGTCCATCCACGCACACGCGCTTCATGACCGGGCCTTTGGGGGTATCCAGTTGCACCGCGCAGCCCGCGCAGCCGCCCACCGCGCAGGCCATGTATTCTTCCAGCGCCGCTTGGCACGGTAAACCGTACTCGCGCGCGAGCCGCGCGCAGGCCTTCAGCATGGAATGCGGGCCACAGCAAAATATTTCCACTTCGTTGCGCTGCGTGCCGCTCAGTGCGTTCAAATACGCGCGCGCCAAGTCCGTCACGTAGCCTTCGAAGCAGCCGGGATAACCTTGCAGGCTTGCCAATCTGCTGGGAATGCCCCACTCCTCCATCAGCGGCATGGCGGCGATGACGCCGTCCGGCATACCGGGCACCATGATGCGCGAAGGCTTCGCGGTGAACGGAAACGGCACTTCCGAGCCCATGATGACGAACGGCTGATGGGATGCATTTGCCGCGCGCAGCGCATCGGCCAGGAACACCATCGGCGGAATGCCCACGCCGCCCCCGATCAATAGCGCGCGCGGCCTGTCCGCGTGCGGCGCGAACGGCACGCCGATCGGGCCGATGATGCTCAACGCATCGCCCGCCTCGCGCCGCGCCAGCAGACGCATACCGGCGCCGAGCGCCTTGTAGAGAAATTCCACCCAGCCCGCTTGCGCGTCCACGCGCATGATGGACAGCGGGCGGCGCATGGGCAGCAGCGGGTCACAGGTGATGTGCGCAAAACCGCCGGGCTGCGCGCGGCTTGCTATGCGCGGTGCCTGCACGCGCAGAATGTATTGCTCTCCGGCATGGGCGTGATGACTAAGCACGACGGCGTCTTCCACGAAAATGGTGCCGCGCTGGGATTTGTTGTTCATGGACAAGGATGAGGTTACCGCCAAGGCGTTATGCTGCTTAAGAGCAAGCCGATCACGCCGTGCGTCGCGGTTTGATCTTTTGGTAATCAGCCTTGGCATGCTGTAGTGCGTCCCAGGTATCCACCTCCGCTTGCAACCCCAGCCAAAACTCCACCGAATTGCCGAAGTAGCGTGACAGGCGGATGGCCGTATCCGCCGTAATGCCGCGTTTGCCGCGGATAATTTCATTGGCGCGCACGCGCGAAATGCCGATGGCGTCCGCGAGTTGTTGTTGCGTGAGGCCTAATGGTTGCAAAAATTCCCGCTCCAGAATTTCACCCGGCGGGATGGGGCGTCTCTTAAGTTTCATGATCTGCTCTATCAATGATATTGCACCAGTTCCACGTCCCAAACATGACCGTCTTCGTAGCGAAAACACAACCGCCACGGCCCGCTGACCGCGATGGCCCACTGGCCTTCCCGATCGCCGTGCAGCGCATGTAAACGATTTCCCGGCGGAACGCGCAAATCCTGTAGCGTTTTAGCGTGGTGCAAAATAGTTAGCTTATCCAGTAAACGCACCCGCATGTCGCCGGCTATGGTTCTCGATTTTCCCATGATCCAGAATTGCTCAAGCGCTTTTTGGCGAAAGCCTTTTATCATTATTGTTATAGTATAACATACATAATAACATGGGGCTACTCATGCATCCCGTGTATAAACCACCTTGCCGCCCAACAGGGTGTGCGTCACGCGGCCTTGGAACTCCCAACCGGAGAAGGGCGAGTTTTTGCCTTGGCTGACGAGCTGTTCCTTGTGCAGCGTCCAGGTTTGCGCGGGATCGAAGATGCAGATGTCGGCGCTTTTGCCTACGCCCAGCGTGCCGGCGTCGAGGCCGAGGATGCGCGCCGGGCCGCTGGTCAGGCGCGCCAGCGCCGCGCTCAGCGTCAGGATATTTTCATCGACCAAACGCAGGGTCAGGGCTAATAAGGTTTCCAGCGCGGAGATGCCGGGTTGCGTGGCCATGAACGGATTTTGTTTGGCGTCGGGTTCGTGCGGCTGATGATCGGAACACACCGCGGCGAGCACGCCCTCGGCCACGCCCTGGCGCAGGCCATCGCGGTCGCGCAGGGCGCGCAGCGGCGGTATGACGTGGCAATCGCTGTTGAAGTCGGCGACGTCCATGTCGGTGAGGTGCAGGTGATGCGCGGCGACGTCGGCGCTCACCGGTAAGCCATCGTGCTGCGCGCGCGCCACCATGCGCACCGCGCGCAGGGAGGACAAGCGGCAGAAGTGCGCGCGCACGCCGGTTTGTTCGATGAGTATCAAGTCGCGCGCCAGCGCCGCCGTCTCAGCGGCCTCCGGAATGCCGGGCAGTCCCAGGCGCGCGCTCACCGCGCCCTCGTGCGCGCAGCCGCGGTTGCGCAGCCACGGGTCTTCGGCGTGCAGAAACACCGTGAGACCGTGCGTGGCGGCGTATTCCATGGCGCGGCGCATAACTTGCGTGTTGCTGATCGGCTGTAAGGCGTTGGACAGACCCACGCAACCCGCTTCCTTGAGCGCGATCATCTCGCTCAATTCTCTTCCGGCCAGGCCCTTGGTGAGCGCGCCCAGCGCCACGACGCGCGCGTGTCCCGCGTGTTCGGCGCGCTGATGAATGAGTTCCGCTACCGCCGGCGTGTCGATGACCGGATCGGTGTCGGGCGGGCAACATAGCGTAGTAATGCCGGCGCTCGCCGCGGCCCGCGTTTCGCCGGCGATGGTGGCCTTGTGCTCTTGGCCGGGTTCGCGCAGGCGCGCGCACAGATCGATGAGGCCGGGGAAAACTATTTTCCCCTGCGCGCGGATGATGTGTTCGGCTTTGAAATCGCGCGGCGCCATGCCTAATGCCACGATGCGCCCGGCTTCGATGTGCAAATCTTGCGCTTGATCGATATTGTGCGCCGGATCGATGACGCGTCCGCCGAGAATGGAGAGTTTCATGCTTGGTATTCTTGATTTATATGGTCATAGTAGTCGGTGAGGAGTGAGGAGAAAGGAGTGAGGAGTAAAAGCCCCATACCTTCTGAACAAGGGTTCTTCTCCTCACTCCTCACACCTCACCCCTCACTGGCGCGTCGCGCCCGCCGCGGTTCTTCGGCGGCGGCGTGGCCGCGCAGGCACAGCGACATGATGGCCATGCGCACCGCGGTGCCGTAGGTGACTTGTTCGAGGATCACCGAACGCGGGCCGTCGGCGACTTGCGAATCGATTTCCACGCCGCGATTGATCGGGCCGGGGTGCAGCACGATGGCGTCGGGTTTGGCGCACGCCAGTTTTTCCTCGCTCAAGCCGTACAGATGGAAATATTCGCGTTCGCTGGGCAGCATGGCGCCCTGCATACGCTCGCGTTGCAGGCGCAGCATAAGGATGACGTCCACGTCGCGCAGGCCGTTGCGCAGATCGTGATAGACGTGCACGCCGAGCGTTTCAATGGCGACGGGTAACAAGGTTTTCGGCGCGATCACGCGTACTTCATCGACGCCGAGCGTGGTGAGAGCGTGAATCTGCGAGCGCGCCACGCGCGAGTGCAGGATATCGCCGACGATGGCGACGCGCAACGGGCCGAATTCGCCCTTGTGGCGGCGGATGGTGAACATGTCGAGCAGCGCCTGTGTGGGATGCGCATGGCTGCCGTCGCCGGCGTTGATGACGCTGATGTGCGGCGCCACGTGGCGCGCGATAAAGTGCGCCGTGCCGCTGTCGGCATGGCGCACGATGAACATGTCACAGTGCATGGCCTCCAGATTGCGCAGCATGTCGAGCAGCGTTTCGCCCTTGCTGGTGGAGGAGGCGGAGATATTGATGTTGAGCACGTCCGCGGACAGGCGCTTGGCGGCGAGTTCGAAGGTGGTGCGCGTGCGCGTGCTGGATTCGAAAAACAAATTGACGATGGTCTTGCCGCGCAGCAACGGCACTTTTTTCACGGTCTGTTTGCCGACGCTGGTGAACGACTCGGCGGCGTCGAGGATTTCCAGCAGCAGCGCGCGCGGCAATCCTTCGACGGTGAGGAAATGGTGCAGGCGTCCGTGCGCGTCGAGTTGGAGATCGCCGTGCTTCATGTCGCCGATTGCACCACTAAACGCAGAGGCTCGGGCCCGGTGAGCTTGACGTGTTGCTTGGAGGTGAGATCGAGGTGCTGCCCGACCACGCTGGCCTCGATGGGCAGTTCGCGTCCGCTACGCTCGACCAGCACCGCGAGCAGCACGCTCTTGGGGCGGCCGTAATCGAAAATTTCATTGAGCGCGGCGCGTACCGTGCGCCCGGTGTGCAGCACGTCGTCGACCAGAATGATGTGGCGGTCGTCTAGATTGAACGGCAGATAAGAAGGTTTGACCTGCGGATTGAGTCCCAGACGCGTGAAGTCGTCACGGTAAAAGGAAATGTCCAGCCGGCCCAGCGGGTGCGTGATGTCGAGCAGATCATGCAGGCGCTCGGCGAGCCATACGCCGCCGGTTTGGATGCCGATCATCACCGGGTCGGCGATATGACGCCGCCGCAGCAGCGCCCGCAGCTCCTCCGCCATGTGCGCGAGCAGGGGTTCGACTTCTAATAATGGCGGTTGCGTCTTACTCATGACTGTGCATGGTGCTGGAGCCAGCTCTGCAAAATAAGTTGTGCGGCGATTTTATCAAGGTCTTGCGTAGAATACTCGCGCGCGGCGTGCGACGACAAGCGCTCGTCCACGTGGTACACCGGCAACCGGTAGCGTCCGCGCAGTTGTTGGCCAAAACGGCGCGCGGCCTGCGTGACGTGATGTTCGCTGCCATCTTCGTTCAGCGGCACGCCCACCACCAGCGCGCTGGGCCGCCAGTCGTCGATCAGGCGCGTGATGGCCGCCCAGTCGGGGCCCGCGCCATGCACCGCCACGGTTTCCAGCGCGGTGGCGGTGCGCGTAAGGTCTTGTCCGACCGCAACGCCGATGCGTTTGGCGCCGTAGTCGAAGCCGAGTAGCGTCTGTGCGCTCACGCGTGGCCGGACTCGCCGGATAATAGATTGAGGTCCACGCCCAGCCGCGCCGCGGCTGCTTCCCAGCGCTTTTCGTGCGGCGTTTCGAACAGAATGCGCGCGTCGGCTTCGCCGCTCAGCCAGGCGTTGGCGGCCATTTCCTCTTCGAGCTGGCCTTCGCCCCAGCCCGCGTAGCCTAAAGCGATTAGACTGTGTCCGGTGAACGCGCCGCCGGCGATGGCATCAAGCACGTCGCGCGAACTGGTAACGCTGATGCGGTCGGCCACGCGCACCGTGAGCTCACCCTGCCAGTCCGGTTCGTGGATCACGAACACGCGCTCGCGGTGCACCGGGCCGCCCAGGTAAACGGGTTGCAGGGCGGTCTGCGGTTGGTCCGGCTCGATCTGCAAGTGTTTGTAGAGATCACCGAGATTGATCGTGAGCGGACGATTGACCACGATCCCCAAGGCGCCGGCGCTGTTGTGTTCGCAAATATACGTGACGGTATGGAAAAAATTCGGGTCCGCCAGCGACGGCATGGCGATGAGGAAGTGGTTGGTCAAATAACTTGACTCAATCATGGCTCTAAGTATCGGTCAAATTACCTTTTAAGACAAGTTGATCATTTGCCGGATAAACGATTGCCGGGCAAAAACTGCCAGGTGCGCGTGATGTGCAGGATGTCGGTTTCCTTGCGTATTTCATCGGGGAACGGCGCGTAGGGCGCGGCCAGC
Organism: Pseudomonadota bacterium; assembly: GCA_040756035.1. Classification (GTDB taxonomy): domain Bacteria; phylum Pseudomonadota; class Gammaproteobacteria; order SURF-13; family SURF-13; genus JBFLZV01. Next base: position 17,080 of record JBFLZV010000012.1, on the reverse strand, counting down.
TTGACGATGCGCATGGCCGCTTCATCGAGAATTTTTTCGCCGGAGGGACGGCGCAGGGTAATGCTGTTGAGCGTGCCGTTGGCGTTGATGGCCACGTCCAGGATCAGGCTGCCGGACAAATTGTGGCGCTTGGCCTCGTCCGGATAATTGAGATTACCGATGCGCTCGACCTTGATGCGCCACGCTTCCATGTAGGCCGCGTATTTGTATTCCTGGGTTTTCGCGGAGATGAATTTTTGCCGCGGGCGCTGCGCGTAGGTCTGCATGGAATCATTGACCTGCGCCGACAGGCTGGCGATTTCCATGCTGCGCCCGATGAGCTGCGCCGCCGAAGTGGGCGGCGCGGCTTGCTCGGACGCCGGCGCGGTATGCTGCGCGGACTTGCGCTGCGTCATGACCTCTTTTTTTGCCTTGGACGCGGCTTGTTTTTTAGGCGGCGGCGCGGATTCCGGCGGCGCTTCTTCAATTTGCGGCTTGGGCGGTTTCGGCGGCGCCACTGCGACTTCCGGGGCGGGTGCGGATATTTCGGGCGCCGGTAAAGAGGGTGGAGGCGGCGGACTGGGCGGCGGCGTCGCGGCCTCGACGTTACCGCCGCCTTCCTGATGGGCCTGCGCCAGAAAGTCCGCTTGCTCCGGTTTTTTCTCCGAAGCGCGCGTGACCAGGGTGATCTCCAGGGTTTGCGGCGCGGTTTGCAGCGGCGTGAAATCGAGATGATGAATACTGATGCCCAAAATTAAAATCGCGTGCAGCACCGCGGCGAAAAATACCGTGAGACCCAAACGGTCGGCGGCGGTGATAGGCGATGGTCGGGGCAAAACGGCGGTGTTCATTTCATGCAGGCAAATTTTTCAACATGGCGTTGGTAATGATACCGCTGACCACGCCAAAGATCACGGCGGCGCTCATCAGCACCGGCAAAAGATGCAGCAGGCCGGGGTGCGGGATGAACAGCGCGTAAGCGACGTAGAACTGCCCGGCCATATGCGCCAGCGCCGCGAGCACGCTGTAGCCGAGCGCGCTGAAGCCGCATCCGGGCATGTGCCGCGCCAGAGCGTGCGCCGCGCCGAGCACCGCCGTGCTACACACCGCCCCGGCGAGGCTGAGCACGAAAGTGGGCGACAGAAACGTGCCGAGCACCAGGCTCCCGACCAGCACGCGCAGCAACGCCACCTGCGCCGCCAGGCGCCAACCGTAACGCAGCAGCACGGCGACGGTGACCACGTTGGCGAGTCCCGGCTTAATGCCGGGCACGGGACTGGGTAACGCGCTTTCCGCGATGTGGATGGTGATCGCCAGCGCGGTCAGCCAAGCGACGAGATGATCCTCGCGGGTGGTTTGTAAAACCAGTTTCATAAAAATTCTCACGCCAAGGCGCAAATATGCCTCACGCAAAGACAAAAGTCCTCACGCAAAGACGCCAAGACGCAAAGATATAAAGTCAATTTCGTATTGAAAGAAGAGGTTGTCATTCTGACCCTGAGTGCAACGAAGGGGAAGAATCTCCTCTCCCGTTCTGGTTATGAGATTCTTCGGTCGCTCGCGTTCCCTCAGAATGACAACCATTATTTTATTCTTTGCGTCTTGGCGCCTTTGCGTGAGACGGTTTTAAAAATTAATAGAATCAAAGCGCGGTTCGCGGCCCAGCACTTGCACGCTGATGCGATTCGGCAGGCAGGCGGTGAATTCGCCGCTCAGCTCCAGCCAGCCGCTGTGCACGCATTGTTTGCCGCGGCACGGCGAGTCGGCAAAGCGGATTTTGCCGTCGTGGATTTCCAGCGTGCTTTCGCCCAGCGTGCCCGGCACACTGAGGCGCTGATCGTGCGCGAGTGAAATCACCGCGAACGGCTTGCCGCCCACCAGGATGCGCGCTTGTTCGCCGCGTGCGCCATCGCCCCAATAAGTGAAATACAAGTAGGGCAGCAGCGCCACGGCCAGCACAATGGCTAGAAGATCGGCACGGGTCATAGCGGTTCGCTGAGTTCGACCTTGGGCGGCGATTTAGCTTCGAAGTGGATGCGCTTGGCGAGCAGCGGATCAATGTGTACGACCCCTGCTGTATCGATCAGCATCGCTTGTTTCACGCCCATGCTGCGCGCCACGTGTATCCAATCTTTGGGACCCGCGACCAGCAATGCGGTGCTGGCGGCGTCGGCGGTGACGGCGTCGCCGTGCAGCACCGTCACGGAGATCGCGCCGCGCGCCGGGTAGCCGCTGCGCGGGTCGAGAATATGATGATAGCGTTGACCGTGATATTCAAAATAGCGCTCATAGGTGCCGGAGGTCACGATGCTTTCGTCGCCCTGCATTTCGATGGAGGCGATGATGCCCTGCCCGCGCGGGTCGCGGATGCCGATGCGCCACGGACGCTCGCCGCGTTTGCCGATCACGCGAATGTCGCCGCTGGCGTTGACGATGGCGTTATGGATGCCGAGCGCGCGCAGATGTTCGACGGCGACGTCGACCGCGTAACCCTGGCCGATGGCGCCGAAGTCGAGCTGCAGCGCCGGGTTGGCGCTGCGCAGCGTGGCGCCGTCGATGCGTAAATCCGCCATGGTGGGATGCCGCGCGACCAGTCGGGCGACGGCCTGTGCGTCGGGCGGCGGGCCTTTCGGTTCATCGCTATGAAATCCCCATAACGCGATGAGTTTGCCGACGGCGGGATTAAATAGATTATTGCTCTTTAGCGACAATTCTTGCGCGCGCCGCAGCAGCGGCAACAATTCCGCGTCCACGGAAACGTTGCCGTTGTTCCGCAAACCTTCGTTGATGCGCGTGAGCGCGCTCGGTTTCCAGGCGTGCCAGGTGTTGTGAATGCGATTGAAATCCTCGGTGAGCGCGTTGCCCGCCGCCTGCGCCATACCGGGCTCTGCGCCCCAGATGGTAATGTCGACCAGCGCGCCGAGCGCCAGCAGTTGCTCCTGATACAGCGGCTCCGAAGGTTTGCCGCATGACCATAAAAAGGTGGCGAGCAGCAAGTAACAAGTTACAAGAGAAAAGCCTTTTCTTGTTACTTGCAACTTGCAACTCGTAACTTGTAACTTATTTGTCACTTGTTATTTGCAACTTGTCACTTGTTTTTCAATCACATCCAACAACGTACCCGCGATATTCAATCCATACAGCGCGTCGAGTTCACGAATACACGTCGGACTGGTGACGTTGATTTCGGTAAGATAATCGCCGATCACGTCGAGTCCGACGAATAGGAGTCCTTTCTCGCGCAGCATCGGCCCGACCTGCTCGCAAATCCAGCGGTCGCGCGCGCTGAGTTCCACGCCCACGCCGCTGCCGCCCGCCGCCAAGTTGCCGCGCGTCTCACCCGGTGCGGGAATGCGCGCCAGGGCGTAGGGAACGGGCGCGCCGTTCACCAGCAGAATGCGCTTGTCACCGGCGCTGATCTCAGGAATGAAGCGCTGCGCCATGACATAGCGCGTCTCATGCGCGGTGAGCGTTTCGATGGCGACGTTGACGTTGGGATCGCCGGCGCGCAACCGGAAAATCGACGCACCGCCCATGCCGCCCAAGGGTTTCAAAATAATGTCGGCGTGCTCATTCAAAAAAGCGCGCAGTCGCGTCTTGTCGCGTGTGACCAGCGTGGGCGGCGTGCACTGCGGAAACCAGGCGGTGAACAGCTTTTCGTTGGCGTCGCGCAGCGCTTGCGGTTTGTTGAGCACCAGCACGCCCGCGGCCTCGGCGCGCTCCAGTATATACGTAGTGTAGATGTACTCCATGTCGAACGGGGGATCCTTGCGCATGAGCAGCACGTCCAATTCGGCAAGCGCCTGTTCGCGTTCCACGCCGAACTCGAACCAATGTTCGGGATTGTCCTGCACGCGCAGGGCGCGCACGCGCGCGCGCGCCGCGCCGTCACGCAGCCATAGGTCGCGCTGTTCCATGTAAAAAATTTCCCAGCCGCGCCGCTGCGCCTCCAGCAGCATGGCGAAGGTGGAATCTTTTTTGACGTTGATGGAGCCAATCGGGTCCATCACGACGCCAAGCTTGAGTGAGGTGTTACTCCTCGCTCCTAACTCCTCACCCCTCACCGATTTTCCTCTCCTCACTCCTCACCGTTGCTAACTCCCGCGCCGCTGCTACCAGCGCCAGGCGCGCGATGACGCCGTAGGCGTAGAAGCGGTTCGGGTGGGCGTCGGGCGCTTTACTCTGGTCGGGCGCCACGCACGACTCGGCGAACGCCAGCGGTTCGAAATACATGCCCGGCGCGTTGAGGTTTTCGTGACGCGCGCGGCTGCTGTGCACGCGGTAGAAGCCGCCCACCACGTAGTGATTGATCATATACACCACCGGCTCCGCCACGCCTTGCTCGCCCCAGCTCTCGAACGTGTACACGCCTTCCTGCATGATGACCTTGCTCACCGCCTGCCCGCCCTTGGCGGCGGCCATTTTAGTGCGTTGCTTGCGGTTGAGTTCGCGTATCTCGTCGCTGGAGTGCACGCTCATTACGCCCATGCCGTAGGTGCCGGCGTCGGATTTCACCATGACGAACGGTTGTTTATCCACGCCGTATTCGTCGTACTTGCGCTGAATGGCGGCGAGCAGGGCGTCGACGTTTCTGGCCAAGCAATCCTCGCCCTCGCGCTTCATGAAGTTGATCTCGCCGCACTGGCGGAACAACGGATCGATGAGCCACGGGTCGATGTCGATGAGCTCGGCGAACTCCTGCGCGACTTGCCGATAATGTTGAAAGTGACCGGACTTGAGGCGATTGGACCAGCCCAGCTCCAGCGGCGGCACTACCGGCTGATCGAGATTTTCCAGAATGGCGGGGCGGCCCTCGGAGAGGTCGTTGTTGAGCAGGATCATACACGGCGTGAAACCGTCCACGCTTACCTGAGCGCCGTCGCGCCGCAACGGTTCCAGCCGCAGTCTGCGCCCGGAAGGCAAATCGATGTCCGTTTCCCGTTCGAGATCGGGCAACAGCGAACCGATGCGTATCTCAAAGCCCGCCTTGTGAATAATATCGCGCAGCGTGGCGACGCTTTCCAGATAAAACAGATTGCGCGTATGACTCTCCGGAATGAGCAGCACCTTGGCCGCGCGCGGGCAGGTGCGCTCGATGGCCGACTGCATGGCCTGGATGCACAGCGGCAGGAACGCCGGATTGAGGTTGTTGAAGCCGGCCGGAAACAAGTTGGTGTCGACCGGCGCCAGTTTGAAGCCGGCGTTGCGTAGGTCCACCGAGGTATAAAACGGCGCGGGCGTCTCCAGCCACTGCCGGCGCAGCCAGTGCTCGATGCGCGCTTGGTGCATGAGTAGGTGCGACTCGATGTGCTGCAACGGCCCGGTCAAGGCGGTGGTCAGATGCGGGACGACGTATAGCGATTCGATGCTCATGTATGAGTTACCTCGGGGGCGGGCTAGTGTAAATTTTTGAGGCACCGGGCGTCCCGGCCTGGATTACGGTGGCGGCTATCCTATACACTCGGTATTCTACAATAACAAGCCTAGTCAGGGCAGGATTGTCCGGGTAGTGGGCCCGCGGCCTATATCCGTTGGACACGTTTAAGGTATCATTTAATCGTGGGTAAATTTCCCACGAATCATAGCAGGGGAGAAAACTAATGCCGACCGACGCGGAAAACGAATTCGCTGGCCTCAAGGTCATGGTCATCGACGACAGCAAGACCATCCGCCGCACCGCGGAAACCTTGTTGAAAAAGGCGGGTTGCGAGGTGGTGACGGCGGGGGACGGCTTCGAGGCACTCTCCATCATCGCCGATCAACACCCAGACATTATCTTTGTCGACGTCATGATGCCGCGCCTGGACGGTTACCAAACCTGCGCCCTCATCAAGCACAACCGCGTGTTCAAGGCCACGCCGGTCATCATGCTATCCAGCAAGGACGGTCTGTTCGACCGGGCGCGCGGGCGCATCGTCGGTTCCGAACAATATCTGACCAAGCCCTTCACCAAGGAAGAACTGCTGAGCGCTATCAAGCGCCACGTGGTCAAGGCGTGAGGGGTGATGAGCGAACGGTAATGGGTGATGAGAAACCCCATTACTCATCACCCATTACCCATTACCAATAAAAATAGGGCTTTACAAACGAAGGCTAATGGACTTTATAATGAAACTTTACCATAATCAGAAATCCATTAATGAAAAAGAGGCAGAGAATAAATGGCGCGTATACTAATCGTAGATGACTCTCCCACCGATACGCACGTACTGAAAACCATGTTGGAGCGTAATGGTTATCAGACACTGTCGGTAGTTAACGGAGAGGAGGGGATTGCCGCGGCCAAGGGAGAACGGCCCGATCTGATCCTGATGGACGTCGTGCTGCCGGGTATCAGCGGCTTCCAGGCGACTCGCCAAATTACCAAAAATCCTGAAACCTCTACCATTCCGATTATTATCGTGACCACCAAGGATCAGGAAACCGATCGGGTATGGGGGCTGCGCCAGGGCGCGAAGGACTATATTACCAAGCCCGTCGCCGAGGCGGAGTTGGTGGCCAAGATCAAAGCCGTGCTGGGCGCCTAAGGCAATCCGTGCGCGCAATGCCCGGCTTGCCGCATAAGCACCCGCTACTGCTGCTGCGCGATATCGAGCGGCGCGCCCGGCAGCAGGCGTTGGGTTTGCCGCTGCAACTGGATGTCAGGCAAACCTGGTCGGGCGTCGCGTTCAAGCTGGCCGACGCCCATCTGGTAGCGCCGCTCACGCAAGTGCGCGAGATTCTGCCTTATCCGGCGTTGTCGCCGGTGCCGGGCGCCAAGGCGTGGGTCAAGGGCATCGCCAACGTGCGCGGCAGCTTGCTGCCGATCATGCACTTGCAATCATATTTGGGCCGCGCGACCGACCTGATCGGCCGACGCAGCCGCGTGCTGGTGGTGCGCCAGGGCGCGGTGTTCGCGGGTCTGGTGGTGGATGAAGTGTTCGGCATGAAACATTTTGTGGAAGAGGAATACCGCGCCGCGTTGCCGCCCGGCGTGGATGACCGAATCAGTGCTTATCTGGAGGGCGGCTACATCCAGGACGGGCAATGGTGGGGGGTATTCAGTATGCCCAGGCTCGTGCAAAGTCCGCAATTTTTACAAGTGGCGAGTTAATCTCGCCGTTGGGGAGAGGTGTTATGGCAGTAGCTCAGACAGCACGCAGGACGCACGGCCGCGACAAGGAACTGGTCCTGCTTATCGGTCTGCTCGTTACATTCATCGTTCTACTTGCGTTCAACTTCGGGTACGTGAATATCCAAGCCGCCCACGACCGACAGTACGTCAATCTCGGCGGCGAGTTGCGCGTGTTGTCGCAGCGCATCGTCAAGGAGGCGGACGCGGCCATCGCCGGCACCGCCAGCTTCGCGCAGTTGCAGCAAGTGCGCGATCAGTTCGAACAAATCCTCAGGGCGCTGAAGAACGGCGACCCCAAGACCAATCTGCCGCCCTCGCCTGCGGAGGTGGCCGCGCCGTTGAAAACGGTGCAAGACCGCTGGGCCAAGCTGCGTGATAACGCCGATGTAATTTTGGGTAACGAGACGTTGCTGGAGTCGATTATCCGGTTCGAAAACAGCATCAACGCGGTGCTGCCCAAGCTCACCGACGCCTCTGAAAAATTGATCCAGTCATTCACTCAGCGCAGCGTTGACGCCGTCACGCCCGAGGAAGCGGCCGCCGCGCGCGACAGCATATCGCTCGCCAGCCGCCAGCTGGTGCTGATTCAGCATATCGCCAATAACGTGAACAAGGTGTTCCAAAGCGGTCAGGGTTCGGAGGCGGCGGCGCAAGCGGCGGACGTGTTCCGTCACGACGCGGCGGCCTTCATCGCTAATTTGGAGGGTATGCGCGTAGGCAATCCGGGCCTGAAGATCGCGCGCGTGAACGATCCGGAAATCCGCCGGCAGCTCGATGAAATCGCCGGGTTGTTCGAGTCCGTCACACAACTCGACTTGCTGATCTTGGACCAGTTCCCGGAACTGTTCCGCGCGCAAGACGCGGCCAAGATCATGCTGGTGAACAGTAACAGCTTGCTGGACGAGACCACCGCCCTGGTGGCGGCCTACAACGGTTTGGAAGAAACGCGCGTCGTGTCAACCGCCACCGGCTTCATCCTCGGCGCCATCGCGTTGCTCAACCTGGTGTTGCTGGGCTACAAGCTGCGCCGCGACGCCCTGGCGCGTCTGGCGGTGAGCGCCGAGCAGAACCAGCGCAACCAGGAGGCCATTCTGCGCCTGCTGGACGAAATGGGCGACCTCGCCGACGGCGACCTGACCGTGCGCGCCACAGTGACCGAGGACATCACCGGCGCCATCGCCGACGCCATCAACTACGCCATCGAGGCGCTGCGCAACCTGGTGACGGCGATCAACGAGACCACCGTGCAGGTGTCGTCCGCCGCGCAGGAGACGCAGGCCACCGCCCGCCACCTGGCCGAGGCCAGCGCCGAGCAGGCCGAGCAGATCACCGAGGCCGGCGCGGCCATCAACGAAATGGCGGTGTCCATTCAGCAGGTGTCGGCCAACGCCGCGGAATCCGCCGGCGTGGCGCAACAATCGGTGGCCATCGCCACCAAGGGCGCCAGCGCGGTGCAAAACACCATGCAGGGTATGGACGCGATTCGCGAACAGATTCAAGAAACCTCCAAGCGCATCAAGCGTCTCGGCGAGAGCTCGCAGGAGATCGGCGACATCGTGGAATTGATCAACGATATCGCCGACCAGACCAACATCTTGGCGTTGAACGCCGCCATTCAGGCGGCCATGGCCGGCGAGGCGGGGCGCGGTTTCGCGGTGGTCGCGGACGAAGTGCAACGTCTCGCCGAGCGTTCCGGTAACGCCACCAAGCAGATCGAGGCGTTGGTGAAAACCATTCAAACCGACACCAACGAGGCGATCATCTCCATGGAGCAGAGCACCTCCGGCGTGGTGGCCGGCGCCAAGCTCGCGCAGGACGCCGGCGGCGCGTTGAAGGAAATCGAAAACGTGTCCAGCCACCTTGCGGAATTGATTCAAAACATCTCGCAAGCGGCGCGCCAGCAATCCGCGGCGGCGGCGAATATCTCCAATACCATGAATTCCATTCAGCAGATCACCACGCAGACCTCGGTGGGCACCAACGAAACGGCGGCGTCCATCGGTAATCTGGCCGAGTTGGCCAACGATCTGCGTAAGTCGGTGGCGGGCTTCAAGCTGCCCGCTTAAAGCACGCGGCGGCTCGTGGACACCCTACCCCCCAACGGCTCCTGGCGCATGAGCGTGCTGCCGGCCATGAGCGACGCGCAGTTCGCGCGCTGGGCGGCGCTGCTGGAGGCGCGCACCGGCATGAATCTGCCACCGGAGCGGCGCTCGTTTCTGACCACCAGTCTGGCCATCCGTATGCGCGAAATCGGCTGCGTGGATTATCAAAGCTATTACGACCTGGTGACCGCCGTGCCGGGCGGCGTGGTGGAATGGAGCGTGCTGGTGGATCGCCTCACGGTGCACGAGACGCGCTTTTTCCGCCATCTGCCTTCGCTGCGCGTGGTCGAGGAACAATTTCTCAACTGCGCGCCCGCGCCGGACGGACCGCTGCGCGTGGACGCGTGGAGCGTGGGTTGCGCCACCGGCGAAGAGGCGTACACGCTGGCCATGGTCATCGACAACGTGCTGGCGGCGCGCGGCATGGATTATTATCTCAGCATCAGCGCCACCGATATCAGTCTTGCCGCGCTCGCCGCCGGGCGGCGCGCCGTGTATCCGCGCCGCCGCATAACCGAGGTGCCCCCTGCTTTTCTGGAACGCTATTTCACCGCGCTCGGCGACGAGCGCTATCAAGTCTGCGCGCGGCTGCGCGAGCGCGTGTGTTTCACGCATCGCAACGTTATGGAAACACAGCCCGGCGCGCTGGGCCGCATGGACGTGATCTTTTGTCAGAACGTGCTGATTTATTTCGACGCGCCGCGGCGCGCGCGCATTCTCGACATGCTGGCGGCGAGCCTGAAGCCGGGCGGTCTGCTGCTGTTGGGGCCGGGCGAGGTGCTGCACTGGCCGCATCCGGATATGGAATTGGTGCGCCGCGAACAGGCGCTGGCGTATCGGCGTCGCATGTCGCGGCAGCACGCAGCCGATGCCGGGTCTTTACAAGCGGCAATCGGCGGATACACGTCATGAACTCCGCGGCCCCGCTTGATTACGGTACCTTAAACTGGGTCAAGGGGGAAATTGACGAGACCCTGAAGCAGGCGCGCCACACGCTCGAGGCATTTGCCGCCGATCCCAAGGACGTTGCGCAGATACGTTTCTGCGCCAATCATCTGCACCAGGTGCGCGGCACGCTGCAAATGATCGAACTGTACGGCGCGGCGCTGCTCGCCGAGGAGATGGAGCAACTCGCCCAGAGCCTGCTCAATCAAGATATCGCACGCGCCGACGACGCGCACGAGCTGCTCATGCGCGCCATTCTGCAACTGCCCGATTATCTGGAGCGTTTGCAGACCGGTCTACCGGACAATCCGCTGATCTTGCTGCCGCTGCTCAACGAGTCGCGTACCCTGCGCGGCTTGCCGCTGTTGCTGGAAAGCGCGCTGTTCGCCCCCGACCTCACCGTCGTCAAACCCGCCGTCCCGCTGTCGGCGCCGCGGGAAGACGTGCGCCTCACCGCCCGCAAATTGCGCACGCTGTATCAGCGCGGCTTGGTGGAATGGCACCGCGATTTGCAGGCGCCGGCGCCGCTCAAGCACATGCAAAAAGTCATTGCGCGCCTCGAGGAAATTTCCCGCGCCGAGCCGCTGGTGCAACTATGGTGGGTAACCGGCGGCGTGCTCGATGCGCTGATCGAGCGCGGGCTGGAGGCAAACGCCGCCATCGAGTCGCTGTTCGGCCAGGTCGATCGCCAGATCAAGCGCCTGATCGAGCTGGGCGAAGCGGAATGGGCTTTGCTGCCGCCGCACGAACTCGTCAAAAGCCTGCTGTATCACCTCGCGCACGCGCGCGCGACCGGCGCGCGCGTGCAGGAACTCAAGCGCGCCTTCCGGCTCGATGAACTGCTGCCCGCGCAAGAGCAAATCGCCGCGGCGAGCGCCAGCCTGGCCGCGCCCAATCTGGAACTTTTGCGCACCGTCACCGCGGTCATTAAAGAGGACTTAACCAAGATCAAGGACGGCCTGGACATTTTCGTGCGCAGCGAACAGCGCGACCCTACGGGTTTGCAAGCCGTGCAGGGCGCGCTGCGGCAAACGGCGGACACGCTGGGCATGTTGGGCTTGGGTGTGCCGCGCCAGTTATTGCTCGATCAAGTGGTGGCTCTGCAAGCCGTCGCGCAAGGCCGCGCGGCGTTCGACGACGCTGGCCTCATGGCGCTGGCCGGCGCGGTGTTGCACGTCGAGTCCGCGCTGGACGATTTGGTGGCCATGCAGCAACACGACGCCGCCGCGTCGGACACCCGTGCGCAATCTCCCGCCGCGGGCGTGCTCAACGAGGCCGAATACCGGCACTTGCTGAGCGCCGTGATCCGCGAGGCGAAGGCCGACATGTCGCGCGTCAAGGATGACATCATGGGCTTCATCAACGCGCCCATGCGCCACAGTATGCTGGTGGACGTGCCGCGCGTCATCACGCGCATCATGGGCAGCCTGTCCATGCTGGCGCAAGACCGCGTTGCCACGGTGCTGGCGGCTTGTAAAAAACTCATCCATGATGAATTGGTCGAGCGGCAAACCATTCCCAGTCAAAGCGAATTGGACGCGCTCGCCGAGGTCATCAGCGGCGTGGAATATTACTTGGAGGCGCTGGACGAAGAACGCGCCGACCGCACGGAGATACTGGAGCGCGCCGAGGCGCGCATGGCGGCGCTTAAATTCAGCGCCGCGCCGGCGCTCGGCGCGGAGACGCCGCCGTCCGCCGCGGCCCGCGTGCGGACGGAGGAAATCGACGAAGAGATCATCGAAATATTTCTCGAAGAGGCGGACGAGGTGCTCGCCACCATCGCCGCGTATCTGCCGCACTGGAAGCACAACAACGCGGACCGCAACGCCTTGACCACGGTGCGGCGCTCCTTTCATACCCTGAAGGGCAGCGGGCGCATGGTCGGCGCGGCGCAGGTCGGTGAGTTCGCGTGGGCTTTCGAAAATATGCTTAATCGCGTGATCGACGGCACGGTGGACGTCAAGCCGCAAATATTCGATTTGATCGAGCGCGCGCAAAAAATCATGCCGCAGTTGATCGCGCATTTCAAAGGCGTCGCCGCCGCGCCCGTCGAAACGCAGGCACTGATGGACGAGGCCAAGGCGCTGAGCCTGAACGCGCCGCTCGCGCTTACGAGTACGCCGCCGGCTGAAGAAGAACTTCCCGCTGCAACGCTCGCCGCGGAAGAGCCCTCCGCTTCGGTATCCGCGGAACAACCGGAGCCGCCGCAACGTGCAGCGGCTTCCATGCAAAGTGATGCACTGCAAAATGGCGATGCCGTCCATGGCGAGACGCCGGATTCCTTGATCAGCTCCAGCCAAGGTATCCAGCCTCCGGCGGCTCACCCGCGCATCGATCCGGTGCTGCGCGATATCTTCACGCGCGAAGCGATGGGCCACCTTGCCGCCATCGAAAAATTTATCGATCACTGCCGGCAGCAACCGCACGATTGTTACGTCACCGACGCCTTGCTGCGCACCTTGCACACGTTGCACGGCAGCGCGGGCATGGCGGGCGTGCAAGAGATCGCCGAACCCAGCGATATGCTGGAGAAGTACGCCAAGCACCTTAGTCTGCATCAAACGCCGCTCAACGCCGAGATTACCGGCGCGTTGCGCGACAGTGTCGCCTTCGTGCGCGCCATGCTCGTCGCGCTGGCGAACTCCGCAGCGCCGCGCCCGGCGGCGGATCAGTTGATGGCCACGCTCACCAGGTTGTATGAGGCCGAGATGGCTGCGCAGACCACGCTGGCGCGCGCGCACCCCGTCGAACAACGCGCGGAGAGCGTCCACGCAAGCGGCGTCGAGAAAGACGGAGAGATTGTGGAAATCTATCTCGAAGAGGCGCGCGAGATACTCGATACCAGTGAACAGATTCTGCAGCAGTGGCTGGCCGATCAGCACGACAAGAGACTGCTGGAGGAATTGCAGCGTGAAATACACACCCTCAAGGGCGGCGCGCGCATGGCGGGCATCAGCGCCATGGGTGATTTGAGTCACGCGTTGGAGACCATGGTTACCGCCGTGGTGGACGGGCAACTGGCGGTATCCGCGCCGCTGGCGGCGGCCATGCAGCAAACGCAGGATCGCTTGCTGCAAATGCTCGATTACGCCACCACCGGCCGGCCGCTGGCGCCCGCGCAAGACTTGATCGAACTGATCGAAGCTTTGACCGCGCACGCGCCGATTGCCGAAGCGTCGCACGCCGCGCCACAGCCGCCAGCCGTCGCTGAGCCGGAAACCAAACCGGCGGCGGATGTTATCCGCTTGGACGAGTGGAGCGCGCAGCCGGAGACCGAGGCGGAGCCGGCGGCGCCGGAGGTTGAGCAAGAAGAGGCGCTCGAATTCGAGGAACGCCGCAGCCGCGTGCACCAAGAACAGGTGCGCGTGCGCGCCGATCTGCTCGACAATCTGGTGAATTTCGCCGCCGAGATCAGCATCTCGCGCTCGCGTTTGGAGCAGCAGGTCGGCGCGTTCAAATATAACCTCGAGGAAATGGATCAGATCGTGGCGCGCCTGCGTGGTCAATTGCGCAAGCTGGAAATCGAAACCGAGGCGCAAATTTTGTTCCGCTACACGGAAACCGCCAGCCGTCACGAAGAGGAATTCGATCCTCTGGAATTCGACCGTTTCTCGCTCATGCAGCAATTGTCGCGCAGTCTTTTGGAAAGCGTCAGCGACTTGGCGAGCATCGAGGCGTTGCTGCAAAATCTGACGCGCGAATCGGAAACGCTGCTGGTGCAGCAGGCGCGTGTCAACACCGATTTGCACGAGGGGTTGATGCGCACGCGCATGGTGCAGCTCGCGGTGCTGTTGCCGCGTATGCGCCGCATCGTGCGGCAAACCTGCCAGGAGCTCGACAAGAAAGTGGAATTGCGCGTCGCGGGCGCCGAAGGCGAGATGGACAGGACGGTGCTGGATCGCATCGTGCCGAGTTTGGAGCACATGCTGCGCAACGCCATCGACCACGGCATCGAATCCGCCGAATTGCGGCGCGCGGCGGGCAAGCCGGAAACCGGCGTCATCACGCTGACGTTGAGCCGCGAAGGTTCGGAAGTGGTGATCCGCATCGGCGATGACGGGCGCGGATTGAATCTGCCCGCCATCCGCGCCAAGGCCATCGAGCGCGGTCTGTTGAACCCCAAGGCCGATGTCACCGACAACGAACTCATGCAATTCATCCTCGAGCCGGGATTCTCCACCGCGCAACAGGTTACACAGATATCCGGACGCGGCGTCGGCATGGACGTGGTCAACAGCGAACTCAAGCAACTCGGCGGCAGCCTGCACATCGCTTCCGGCGCCGGTATCGGCACCACATTCACGTTGCGCCTGCCACTCACGCTGTCCATCAATCGCGCGCTGCTGGTGCAGATCGGCGACGACAGCTACGCGATTCCGCTCACCAGCATCGAGCGCATCGTGCAGCTTGCGCACGATGAACTGGAACGTTTATACGGCGTGGAGCATCCCGTCTACGAGGGCGGCGGCCAGAGTTATCAGTTACTGTATCTGGACACGTTGCTCGGCGGCTCGCGCGCACCGCTGGCCAGCGGCCGCAAAAAATTCCCCGTGCTGCTGGGGCGCGCCGGTGATCACCGCGTGGCGTTACAAGTCGACGCGCTGCTCGGCAGCCGCGAAATCGTCGTCAAATCAGTCGGTCCGCAGATCAGTTCGGTGCGCGGCATCACCGGCGCCACCATTCTCGGCGACGGGCGCGTGGTGTTGATTTTGGATATCGCTTCCTTGTTGCGTGGCGGCGCCGGCACCACGTACATCAAACACGAGGACTCGGCGCCGGCACCCGCCGCCGGCGCCATTACCGTCATGGTGGTGGACGACTCCATCACCGTGCGCAAAGTGACCTCGCGTCTGCTGGAGCGCCACAACATGCAGGTATTGACGGCGAAGGACGGCGTCGACGCCGTGGCCCTGCTGCAAGACCACATCCCCGACGTCATGCTGCTCGACATCGAAATGCCGCGCATGGACGGCTATGAACTGGCCACCCATATGCGCAACGAGGAGCGCCTCAAGCACATCCCCATCATCATGATCACCTCGCGCACCGGCGACAAGCACCGCGACCGCGCCATGCAGATCGGTGTGAATAAATACATGGGCAAGCCCTACCAGGAAAGCGAACTTCTGGACAACATCGTCGAACTCGCCGGCCGACGTGGAATGGTGCACTAATGACCACGCAACACGCCAAGTTGCGCGTCGCCATCGCGTCGAGTTCGGAGCGGCAGCGCAATAATTTAAAAACCCTCCTGGAGAAGAACGGCCTACGCGTGGTGGCCGATCAAGCCCCCGGCGAACAGTTTCTCGACCTGATCGACACCGGGCGGATGGACGTGTTGCTCATCGATCTTGACGATGACGCCGAACAGGAAAGCAATTTCGTCAACGCACTGCTGGAGCGTTCGCGCGTGCCGGTGCTGTTCAACGACAGCGCCAGCACGCGCCTGAACGCCGCCGCCTACAGCGACTGGGGACGCACGCTGGCGCACAAACTCAGCGCGCTGGTGCGCGAACACGCCGCAATCGAGGCGCGCATGGCGAGCACCGAACCCATGCCCGTCATCACCGCCAGCGCCGCGTCGCCACCTGTTTCGGCGCAACACGCCCCTGTGTTGCCTGAAGCTCCGATTTCGCCTCCGGTTTCCACTCCGGCTGCGCCCAAAGTTCAAAGTGGCGTTCCTGCCGCCGGCTCGCCGCCCGCGGCGGCCCACTTTCCTATCGCTACATCCGTCGCACCGCCGTCACCGCGCCGCGCGGATAAAGGCGTACGGCGCGCGCCGGCCGCCATGCCGGCGGGCGCCGCGCAACGCGTCTGGGTACTGGGCGCATCCATCGGCGGTCCGCAGGCGTTAAAAGCTTTCTTGAGCGCTGTTACCGCGGAGTTGCCGGTGGCGTTTATAGTGGCCCAGCACATCGGCGCAGGTTTCGCCGAATTGCTGGCGGAACAGTTGGGCAGCATCGCTTCGTTTAAAGTGTTCACCGCGCAGTCGGGCCACGTGTTGCGCCACGGACAAGTGGTGCTGGCGCCGGTGGATCAGCAACTCGCCATCAGCGCGCAAGGAAAAATTGAATTACGTCCGGTCGTGGACGACGGTGGTTTATACCGGCCCTCGATCGACGCCGTGATGTTCGAGGTGGCGGCGCGCTACGGCGCGCGCGCCGGAGCCGTCATGTTCAGCGGCATGGGCGACGACGGGTTGAAGGGCTGTCTCGCTATCGCCGAGCAGGGCGGCGTGGTGTGGGCGCAGGATGCCGCCAGCTGCATGATCAGCAGCATGCCCGACAACGCGCGCAAGGCGGGATGCGTGAGTTACAGCGGCACGCCGCGCGCGCTCGCCGAGCAACTGGCCGTGCATTTGCAGCACGTCACCACTCCCGCGCCGGATGCGGCGGTTGCGGATGAATGCGGAAAATACTCAGTGGACAACGAGGAGTGCGCGCAGTGAAAGACATACAAATCACCGTGCGCTGTCAGATTATCCCCGTGCACGGGGATAATTTAATTTTGCCCAACACCGCGGTCGCCGAAGTGATTCATTACCAAGACCCCAACGCAGTGAGCGGCGCGCCGGACTGGCTGCTCGGCCTGCTGACTTGGCGCGAGCGTCCGATTCCAGTGGCCTCGTTCGAAGCGGCGTGCGGCCAAGAGCGGCCTGCGCCCCATACACGCGCCAAGATTATCGTGCTCAACGCCTTGAGCGGCGGCGCCGATCTCAATTTTTACGGACTGGTCACGCAAGGGCTGCCGCAGTTGACGCTGATCGACGAGCGCAAGATTGCATCCGTTGAACACGAAACCGAAACCAACCCGCTGGTGCTCAGTCGTGTCATCGTCAACGACGAACCCGCCGTTATCCCCAATCTCGACGTTTTGGAGGAAAGACTGCTGGCGTGTAAAAAATATTGGAAAGGCAGGGGCTAGGGGTTAGGGGTTAGGG
>JBFLZV010000011.1:0-41522 GCA_040756035.1 Pseudomonadota bacterium | reverse complement strand
CCGACCACCCCTCATCCCCATCCCTTCTCCCGGAGGGAGAAGGGGGCGAGCCGAGGCGCTTGCGCGCACTTAATATGATTGGCGCCCGTAGCTCATCCGGATAGAGCACCGGCCTTCTAAGCCGGGGGTAGCAGGTTCGAGTCCTGCCGGGCGCGCCATTTTTAATGGGTGCAAGACAGAAAGAGGAATACAGGGTAAAATACACTGTTTTAGAATTAGAGTAATCGTAGGTTGGGCTGAGCGAAGAGAAGCCCAACAAAAGACTTATGGTGGGCGTAGCTCAGTTGGGTGAGCCGCCGAAGGCGGCGAACGCCAAGGCAGGATGCCTTGGCTGGGGTATATTTAGAAACCTGAAATTACGCCAGGGACGGCAAAGATAAGTTTGATTATGGTGGGCGTAGCTCAGTTGGTAGAGCCCCGGATTGTGATTCCGGTTGTCGTGGGTTCGAGCCCCATCGCTCACCCCATTTAAGTTAAAATAGGGGACAGGAGAGGAGTCAAGGAAGTCTATATTATTTAATTACGCTATCTAAAGTTGCATGAGGTGGTGTAGTAAAGCCCCCTCATCCCCATCCCTTCTCCCGGAGGGAGAAGGGGGCGAGCCGAGGCGCTGCGCGCATCCATGTTACTCGGGGCCGTTAGCTCAGTTGGTAGAGCAGCTGACTCTTAATCAGTAGGTCGTAGGTTCGACCCCTACACGGCCCACCAATTCAACAACTTACCTCCAATCGGCAGCGCCGCTACCTTCGAAACACGCGCCGCCTTGCATAAAATCGCTTCAGGATGAGATGATGTAACTTCGGGTCAACAAGGAAGTCGCTAGGGAGAGGGAAATGTCCTGCCGCAACCCCACGCCGTCAACCGTTCGAAAATCGGAGCGAAGTTTGCCCGATATCCGCCGCTCGCCGTATCCGCCGTTTCCTGTCCGCGCGCGTTCCGCGCATCCGCATCCTTAAGCGCCGTGCTCGAGGCAAGGGACTGGGATGAGCGCATTAAAGTTCCATCGGCACGGCGAAAGCCTCCGCGCGCATAGTCACACCCTGCACCGCTGCGCCGACGATTTGCCCGCCGAACGGCGCGGCGCGTTGCTGGACGTCGCGGAACAGTTGCGCGTCATCGCGCAGGAACTGCAAGCGGAAGAGCAGGCGCTGCACGACTACAACGAGCAACTGCACGCGGTGCAGCGTCTGCTCGAACTGGAGCGCAGGCGTTATCGGGAATTGTTCGAGTTCGCGCCCGACGGTTATTTGGTAACGGACATGGACGGCGCGGTGCGCGAGGTCAACCAGGCCGCCGCGCAGTTGCTCAACGTCGCGCAAACTTCGCTGCCCGGCATGTCGCTGATCAATTTCATCGCCCGCGAAGAGCGCCGCGCGTTCCGCGATCGGTTGATGCGCCTGCGCTACGTGGAACGCATGACGCACGAGTGGGTCGTGCAAATATGGCCGCACGACGCCGCGCCGTGGGACGCCGAGCTGACCGTGGGCGTGATGCGCGACGACTACGACAGACCGGTGGCGCTGCGCTGGATGTTGCGCGACGTCACCGAACGCAAGCTCACCGAGGAACGCCTGCAGCGCGCGCGCGACGAATTGGAGAACCGCGTGCGCGAACGCACCAAGGAACTTGTCCGGCTCAACCAAACGTTGCAGGATGAAATAGGCGAACGCAAACGCGCGCAGCAGTCGCTGGCGCGCCAGGCGCGCAAGCTGAGCCGCTCCGAGGAGGATTCGCGCCAGCAGGCGGGCATTCTGCAGTCGGTGCTCAATAGTATGCGCGAAGGCGTCGTCATGATCGACGCCGACGGTAAATTCTTGCTGGTCAATCAGGCGGCGCAGCAAATGGCCGGGCCGGATATGAAGATCGACGGCACCATGGCCGAACGCATCCGCCACCACGATTTATTCCTGCCCGACAAGATTACGCCTTACCCGTCGCACGATCTGCCGCTGATGCGCGCGCTGCGCGGCGAGGAAGTTGACGGCGTGGAGATGTTCGTGCGCCATCCGCGCGATTTGTGGCTGAGCGTCAACGCGCGGCCGGTGCGCGACGCCGCCGGCGCCGTGTGCGGCGCCGTGGCGGTGTTCACCGACATCACCGAGCACAAACTCGCCGAGCAGCGCCTGATTTCCCTGGCGCAGTACGATCCGCTCACCGGACTGCCGAACCGCGCGCTGTTCCGCGACCGCCTGAGCCAGGCGATGGCGCGCGCCGCGCGCAGCCAGCGTCTGGTGGCGCTGATGTTCCTCGATCTCGATCACTTCAAGGATATCAACGACAGCCTGGGTCACCACGCCGGCGACATGGTGCTCAAGGCGATGGGCGAGCGGCTGCGCGACTGCCTGCGCGACGGCGACACCATCGCGCGTCTCGGCGGCGACGAGTTCACCATGATTCTGGAAAACATGGAAAGCGTCGAAGACGTCGCCGAAGTGGCGCAAAAAGTGTTGACCGGCCTGGCGCAGCCGCTGTTCGTGGAAGGCCGCGAGGTGCTGCTCACCACCAGCATCGGCATCACGTTGTATCCCATGGACATCAACGGCACCGACAACATGCTCAAGAAAGCCGACATCGCCATGTATCACGCCAAGGATCAAGGACGCAATAATTATCAGTTTTACACGCCGGAGATGACGGTGCGCGCCTCCGAACGTCTGAGCATGGAAGGCAAACTGCGCCACGCCCTGGAGCGCGATGAATTCCTGCTCTACTATCAGCCGCAGATCGATTTGAACAGCGGCAAAATCGTCGGCGTGGAGGCGCTGCTGCGCTGGCGTCATCCCGAATTGGGATTGATCCCGAGCGCGCGCTTCATCCCGCTGGCGGAAAAGACCGGCCTCATCGTGCCGATCAGCGAATGGGTGCTGCACACCGCCTGCATGCAAAACAAGCGCTGGCAAGACGCCGGGCTGGCGACGCTGTGCGTGGCCACCAATCAGTCGGCGCGCCAGTTCAAGCATCCGAATCTGGTCGCCACCATCGACGCGGCGCTGAAAAACAGCGGCCTCGAGGCGCGCTATCTGGATTTGGAAATCACCGAAGACCTGCTCATGGAGAACACGCGCGCGAGCAGCGGCATCATCGCCGAGATCAAGGCCATGGGCGTGCACATCTCGGTGGATGATTTCGGCACGGGCTATTCGTCGCTCAGCTATTTGAAGCACTTCCCGCTGGACAGCCTGAAAATCGATCAATCGTTCGTGCAAAACATTCCGCACAACGCGCACGACGCCGCCATCGCCACGGCCATCATCACGCTCGCGCATAATTTAGAGTTAAGGGTGATCGCGGAAGGCGTGGAAACCGAAGAGCAAAAGACGTTTTTGCACGCGCAGGGCTGCGAGGGTATGCAGGGTTATTTGTTCAGCCGCCCGCTGCCCGCCGAGGAGTTCACCCGTATGCTGGAGCAGCGCAAGCTGCGCGAATCGCAGGTGGCCGGATAGCCGCAGTTGCTTTTACGCGCCGCTTCGGTAAGCTAATTGGGTGAATAATAAAGATACGGCGCGGTCTCACTATCTGGAAGCCCTGGGCGTGCAGGCGTGGGTGCGGCACGCGCCGCGCGCCGCCGCGCCCGCGCCCGGCGCAGCGCAACAGGATATGCCCGCTCGACAGCCCAAAGCGGAAAACGCCGCCGCCCTCACGGCGCAGGACATCCTGCGCATGGATTGGCGCGCGCTGGAGCAAACGGTGCGCGTGTGCACGCGCTGCCGCTTGTACCAGACGCGCACGCAGACCGTGTTCGGCGTCGGCGACCGCCGCGCCGAGTGGATGGTGATCGGCGAGGCGCCGGGCGCGGAAGAAGACCGCCAGGGCGAACCGTTCGTGGGGCGCGCCGGGCAGTTGCTGAACGCCATGCTTAAGGCCATCGGCCTGGAGCGCGAGCAGGTCTATATCGCCAACATTCTCAAGAGCCGTCCGCCCAACAACCGCGATCCGCTGCCCGACGAAGTCGCCGCCTGCGAACCTTATTTGATGCGCCAGATACAACTGGTGCAGCCCAAAATTATTCTCGCGGTAGGGCGCATCGCCGCGCAAAATTTATTGAAGACCGACACCAAGATCGGTCAACTGCGCGGTAATCGTCATACGTATCCCGGCACGGATATCCCACTGGTGGTCACGTATCATCCGGCGTATTTGTTGCGCGCGCCCGCCGAGAAGCGCAAGGCGTGGGAGGATTTGAAATTCGCGCGCAAGGTCTTGCGAGGCGAAGCATAATGGTTGCGATCCTGCGCCCGGCGACGCCGCGCCTGCGGCCCATGAACGAATCCGACCTCGACGAGATCATGGACATCGAGCGTCGCGCCTACGAGTATCCGTGGACCGAAGGCATTTTCCGCGACTGCCTGCGCGTGGGATGCTGCTGCTGGGTGTGCGTGGAGCACGGCGCCATCATCGGCTACGCGGTCATGTCCATGGGCGCGGGCGAGGCGCACATACTCAACATCTGCGTGCAGCCCGAGTCGCGCCGGCGCGGCATCGGGCGCAACCTGCTCACGCACATGCTGGAACTGGCGCACGAACGCAACGCGGACGTCACCGTGCTGGAAGTGCGCGTGTCCAATGCGGCTGCAATCAACCTCTATCGCGGCATGGGTTTTAATGAAATCGGGATGCGCAAGGCCTATTACCCAGCCGCCTACGGTCAGGAGGACGCCATCGTCCTGGCGCGCAATCTGCCTTGATGCGGTGGCGCTTGGGCTTGAGGCCGGCGTGTGGTAAAATAGATAAATAATAAGTGATGAGTAATGGATAATGAGTAAAGCCCGTCACCATTTACCCACTATCCATTACTCATCACCCATTACTCATTACCCATCACCAGTCATGTCCACACTCTCCAGCGAAGCGGCGCGCCGCCGCACGTTCGCCATTATTTCGCACCCCGACGCCGGTAAGACCACGCTCACCGAAAAGCTGTTGCTGTTCGGCGGCGCCATCCAGCTCGCCGGCACGGTGAAAGGGCGCAAGGCCGCGCGCCACGCCACATCCGACTGGATGGAATTGGAGAAGCAGCGCGGCATCTCGGTGACGTCCTCGGTGATGCAGTTCCCGTACCGGGACAAGATCATCAATCTGCTCGACACGCCGGGCCACGAGGATTTTTCCGAAGACACCTATCGCACGCTCACCGCGGTCGATTCGGCGCTGATGGTGATCGATTCCGCCAAGGGTGTGGAAGAGCGCACCGTCAAGCTGCTGGAGGTGTGCCGTCTGCGCAATACGCCGATTATCACCTTCGTCAATAAACTGGACCGCGAAGGCCGTCCGCCCATCGACCTGCTCGACGAAATCGAAACCGTGCTCAAGATACGCTGCGCGCCGGTGACCTGGCCGATCGGCATGGGCAAGGGTTTCAAGGGTATTTTCCATCTGGCGCACGACAGCGTGCATCTCTACAGCCCCACGCACGGCGGAAAAATTCAAAAGGGTGAAGTCATCCAGGGGCTCGCCAACCCGCGCCTCGATGAATTGTTCGGAAGCCTGGCCGATGAATTGCGCGCGGAAATCGAGCTGGTGCGCGGCGCCAGTCATACGTTCGATTTAAACGCCTATCGCGCCGGTGAACTCACGCCGGTGTTTTTCGGCTCCGCCATGAATAATTTCGGCGTCCAGGAATTGCTCGATCTATTCGTGGAATACGCGCCGCCGCCGTTGCCGCGCGCCGCCACCACGCGCACCGTCGATTCCTGCGAGGAAAAATTCAGCGGCTTCGTATTCAAGATACAAGCCAACATGGACCCCGCGCACCGCGACCGCATCGCGTTCATGCGTGTGTGCTCCGGTCAATACAGCAAGGGCATGAAGCTGCATCACGTGCGCCTGGGTCGCGACGTGCTGGTCGCCAACGCCATCACTTTCATGGCCGGCGAGCGCGAGCACATCGACGCCGCGTACCCGGGCGACATCATCGGCCTGCACAACCACGGCACCATCCAAGTAGGCGACACGTTCACGCAGGGCGAACAGCTCAAATTCACCGACATCCCACACTTTGCGCCGGAGTTGTTCCGGCGCGCGCGCCTGCGCGACCCGCTGCGCATGAAGGCTCTGCAAAAAGGCTTGGAGCAATTATGCGAGGAGGGCGCCACGCAGTTGTTCCGTCCGCTCAACAGCAACGACCTGATTCTCGGCGCGGTGGGCACCTTACAGTTCGACGTGGTCGCGTATCGCTTGCAGCATGAGTACGGCGTGGAATGCAGCTTCGAGAACGTGCCGGTGGTTACGGCGCGCTGGGTGGACAGCGACAATCCGAAAAAGCTGGAGGAGTTTCGCGTGAAAGTGCAGGATCATCTGGCGCTGGATGGCGCGGGCGATCTCACTTACATCGCCCCCACGCGCGTTAATCTGGAGCTTACCGCCGAACGCTGGCCGGACATCCGCTTCCGCGCCACGCGTGAACATTAACCGGTAGCAAGTAGGTTGGGGTGAGTGCCATGAACCCCAACATTGCTTGATGCTCCGCGGACGTTGGCTTCATTCCTTTCGTCCCAACTTTGCGTAAAGTTTTTATTTTCTGCGCGCCACCAGCACGCCGTCGCGCGTGGGGTTGATGAAGCAGTCGAAGTCGGGATCGTCGAAGATCATGCGGTTGTGTTCGCGGATCGCCTCGGTCCAGCCGGGTTTGATGTCCGGAACGGGTTCCGTCGCGACTACGCGCCCGTGCCACAGCACGTTGTCGCAAATATACAGCCCGCCGCGGCGGATGCGTCCGCGCGCGAGTTGCCATACTTCAGGATATTGATCTTTATCCACGTCGTTGTAGCAAATATCGAACTCGCCGGACGTCGCATGGAAACATTCCTGCGCGATGCCGACGCGGAAATCCACGCGTTCCCACAGTCCGGCTTGCGCTAGAAATTCCTCGGCTTGCGCCGCGTTCTTGGGATCGGCGTCGCTGCAAATCACCCGGCCGCGTTCGCCCGCCGCGCGCGCGAACCAGTAAGCGGAATAGCCGTAACCGCTTCCGAATTCGAATATACGCCGCGCGCCGATGGATTTGGCCATGACTTCCAGAAATAATCCCACCAGGCGCCCGACTATCGGGAATCCTTGCGCCTGCGCCAGGGCTTCCATTTGCAGTAGCACCGGCTCGTCACGTATCTGGGCGAGTTGCTGCTGATACGCCTCGATGCGCGTATCGACCGGGGTGATGAAACTGGGGTTGGCGACGCGTGGGTCGAAGAGTTTATTCATATTTACAAAGAACTCAGCCGCTCGAGTTGTTCCTGCAAACGCTGCATCTGTTCCTGCGATTGTGTCTTGCGCGCCTGTTCTTGTTCGACAACTTCGCGCGGCGCGCGTTCGGTGAAATCGGGGTTGGCCAATTTCTTCATGATTTTATCCAATTCCTTGCCGACTTTCTCCACTTCCTTGGACAAGCGCGCGCGTTCGGCTTGCACGTCGTTGATGAGCTGCGCGAGGGGGATGAGAATTTTCAGATCGCCCGCCCACGCGCTGGCCGCCGGTATATTTCCAGCGGGCGCCGGCGCAATGGTTTGGATGCGCGCGAGATTCATCAACAGCGCTTTGTGTTTCAGCAAACGCGCGCGCTCGATTTCGCTGCCGCCCTGCGTGTAAATATCCAACTTGCGCGACGGCGGCACGTCCATTTCCCCGCGAATGTTGCGGACGCCGAGGATGAAGGTCTGCATCCAGCGCACCTCGTCCTCCGCGTCCGCGTCGATGCGCGCGAGGTCGGGCTTGGGATAGGGTTGCAGCATAATGGTCGGACCGCTCTTCCCGGCCAGCGGCGCCACGCGCTGCCAAATTTCCTCGGTGATGAACGGGATGATCGGATGGGCGAGGCGCAGCAGCGCCTCCAACACGCGCACCAAGGTGCGGCGCGTGCCGCGCAAGGTGTTTTCATCGCTGTCGGCGGACAGCAGCACGGGCTTGGAAAATTCCAAATACCAATCGCAGTATTCGTTCCAGGTGAATTCGTAAATGGCCTGCGCGGCCAGATCGAAGCGGTAGGCGTGCAGGGCGTCGATCACCGCCTGCTCGGTGTGTTGCAGCCGCCCGATGATCCAGCGATCCGCTAGGGTAAGGGTGACGTCCGGGTTGGTCTGTCCACAGTCCCGCCCTTCCGTGTTCATCAGCACATAGCGCGCGGCATTCCACAATTTATTGCAAAAATTGCGATAGCCTTCGATGCGTCCGGTGTCGAAGCGGATGTCGCGCCCTTGCGTGGCGAGCGAGGCGAAGGTGAAGCGCAGCGCGTCGGTGCCGTAGGCCGGTATGCCGTCCGGGAATTGTTTGCGCGTGGCTTTTTCGATGCTCTTCGCCATCTCCGGTTGCATCAGGCCGCTGGTGCGCTTGGCGACCAGTGTTTCGAGATCAATGCCGTCGATGAGATCGATCGGATCGAGCACGTTGCCCTTGGATTTGGACATTTTCTGGCCTTCCGCGTCGCGCACCAGGCCGTGGATATACACTTCACGGAACGGCACGTCGCCGGTGAATTTCAGCCCCATCATGATCATGCGCGCCACCCAGAAGAAAATAATATCGAAACCGGTGACCAGCACGCTGGTAGGATAAAAGGTCTTCAATTCGGGTGTTTCATCCGGCCAACCTAAGGTGGAGAATGGCCATAGCGCGGAGGAGAACCACGTATCGAGCACGTCCTCGTCCTGACGGAGCGAGGCGTGAGGCGTGAGGCGCGGGGCGTATTTTTGGCGCACCTCTTGTTCGCTGTGGCCGACGTAGATGTTATCCGCGTCGTCGTACCATGCCGGAATGCGATGGCCCCACCAGATTTGGCGCGAGATGCACCAATCCTGGATGTGGCGCATCCATTCGAAATAGGTCTTGCTCCACGTCGAAGGCACGAACTTGACGCGCCCGTCCTCGACGGCCTTGATCGCTTGAGCGGCCAGCGGCGCGATTTTCACATACCATTGATCAGTGAGATACGGCTCGATCACCGCGTGCGTACGATCGCCGCGCGGCACCATGAGTTTGTGCGGCTTGATTGAGTCGATGAGACCTAATGTTTCTAAATCCGCGACGATTTGCTTGCGCGCCTCGAAGCGATCCATGAAATTGTATTTCGACTCGGGCAGCAAAATGCGTGCGTCGCGTGTGAAAATATTGATCAACGGGAGTGAGTGGCGCTGGCCGACTTCATAGTCGTTGAAATCGTGCGCGGGTGTGATCTTCACGCAGCCGGAGCCGAACTCGGGATCGACGTAGTCATCGGCGATGATGGGTATTTCACGCCCGGTGAGCGGCAGCTTTATTTTTTTGCCGATGAGTTTTTGGTAACGCTGATCTTCCGGGTGCACGGCCACCGCTGCGTCGCCGAGCATGGTTTCCGGGCGCGTCGTCGCCACCACCACATGTCCGCTGCCGTCGGCGAGCGGATAACGGATGTGCCAGAGAAAGCCGTCTTCCTCTTGTGACACCACTTCCAGGTCGGACACCGCGGTATGCAGCACCGGGTCCCAGTTCACCAGGCGTTTGCCGCGGTAGATGAGCCCTTCGTCATGCAAGCGCACGAATACCTCGGTGACCGCCTTGGACAAACCCTCGTCCAGCGTGAAGCGCTCGCGCGACCAATCCACCGAGGCGCCCATGCGCCGCAGTTGGCGTGTGATGCGCCCGCCCGATTCTTGTTTCCACTTCCACACTTCGGCGACGAATTTTTCGCGTCCGAGATCATGGCGTGTTTTGCCTTGCGCGGCCAACTGACGCTCCACCACCATTTGCGTGGCGATGCCGGCGTGATCGGTGCCGACTTGCCACAGCGTATTGTCGCCTTTCATGCGGTGATAGCGGATCAACGCATCCATAATGGTGTCTTGGAAGGCGTGCCCCATGTGCAAGCTGCCGGTGACGTTCGGCGGGGGGAGCATGATGCAGTAAGCCTGCCCTGAGCCATGTCGAAGGGATGCACCCTGTCCGGCTGGTGCAAAGTAGCCGTTGGTCTCCCAGGTGTTGTACCAGTGTTGCTCGATAGTCTGGGGGGCGTAAGTTTTGTCCATGGGCCGCTATTGATCAAACCGCCAAGACGCCAAGTGTACAAAATGATTCATAGAGTTTTATTGATATTTTGACACGCGGAATTAAGCAAAGTATTCGTGCGTAGATCTTGTATATCTTGGTGTCTTGGCGGTGAATGGTTAAATAGTATGTGATTCCAGCGTGTAGCCGCGGTCACGGTAAAAGCGAAAACGTTCACGCGCGCTTTGCCGGACATCCGCGTCGCCGCCCACGATTTCCGCCACGCGCGCGAAGCGGCTGAAAAACAGCGGTACGGCGGAGGATAAATTGATCAACACGTTTACGCCGCCGACGTCCGCGTCGCTCATGGGCGGTTCGGCGTGATAACCGATGTGGATCGGCAGATCCGCGTCCAGGCAGGTATGGCAAATGCCGTGCGGCAGAAAATTCCCCTGGCTGAACGTCCACAGCAACTCATCCAACTGCACGGCGTGATCTTGCGACTCGGTGTGGATGTAGAGACGATGGCCCTTGTTGTAAATCTTGTCCGCCAGCCGGCACGTGAAAAGAAATCTGTCGGCGGCGTTTTCCGGAAGAATATAAAAGTCGATGCGGGTCATTTAATTACAGATGCAAGAGAAAAGATACAAACGTAGGTTGGGGTGAACGAAGTGAACCCCAACGACTGCGAGATGCAAGGTGAAGTTGGGGTTCGCGTTGCTCACCCCAACCTACAATTACTTGTAACTCGTGGTTAATTATCACACCGATCAATCAAATATTGCGTCAGCAGCGGCACCGGACGCCCGGTCGAGCCTTTTTGCTCGCCGCCCAGCCACGCCGTGCCGGCGATGTCCAGGTGCGCCCAATGGTATTTTTTGGTGAAGCGCCACAGGAAGCAGGCGGCGGTGATGGCGCCGGCCTCGCGTCCGCCGACGTTGGCCATGTCGGCGAAGTTGGTTTTCAGTTGATCCTGGTAGTCTTCCCACAGGGGCAATTCCCAAGCGCGGTCGCCGCTGGTCTCGCCGGCCTTGAGCAGCGCCTGCGCCAGCGGCGCGTGATTGCTGAGCAGGCCGCTGGGGTGCTTACCGAGCGCGATCACGCAGGCGCCGGTGAGCGTGGCGATATCGATGACCACGTCGGGCTTGTAGCGTTCGCTGTAGGTGAGCGCGTCGCACAAAATCAGGCGGCCCTCGGCGTCGGTGTTGAGGATTTCGATGGTTTGTCCGGACAAGCTCTTCACGATGTCGCCGGGTTTGATGGCGCTGCCACCCGGCATGTTTTCCGTGCTGGGAATGACGCCCACCACGTTGATCGGCAACTGCATGGCCGCGCACGCGGAGAGCGTGCCAAGCACGCTGGCCGCGCCCGACATGTCGTATTTCATCTCGTCCATTTTATCGGCGGGCTTGATGGAGATGCCGCCGGTGTCGAAGGTGATGCCCTTGCCGACCAGCACCACCGGCGCCACGCCGCGCTGCGCGCCGTGATACTCGACGGTGATGAACCTGGGCGGCTCGTGCGTGCCGCGCGCCACCGCCAGCAGCGCGCCCATGCCGAGGCGTTCCATCGCGGCTCTTTCCAGCACGGTGACTTTGATCTTGCGGCTGCTCTTTTCCAGGCTCTTGGCCTGCTTGGCCAGATAAGAGGGCGTACAGACGTTGCTCGGCAGATTTCCAAGATTCTTGGCGAGTGTCATGCCGTCGGCGATGGCCTGGCCCTCGCGCGCGCCGCGCTCGGCGGCGGCGACGTCGCGCCGCTCGGAGAAATTCAAGGTGACGCCGCGCAGGGCGTAAGGTTTGCCGTTGTTGCTTTTCAATTCATCGAAACGGTACAGCGCGTTGCGTATCTCCTGCACCGCCTGGCGCGCTTTCCAGCGGCTGTCGCGCCCCGGCACGTCCAGTTCGGTGAGGTGCAGCACCGCGTCGCGCGCCGCGCCCTCGCGCAGCGCGACGACGGCCCTGTTCAGCGCCTTGCGGTATTGCGCGTCGCCGAACGCATCCTGCGGCCCGCATCCCACCAGCAACACACGCTCCGCCGCGGTGTTGGGCGTGTCGTGCAGCATCAAGGCCTGACCGAGCTTGCCTTCCAGGTCGCCGCGCTTGACGACCTGGGACAACCGCCCGCCGCTCAGTTTATCGACGGCCAAGGCCGGGGCGGAGAGGCGTTTGGATTCGAATACACCCAGCACCAGACAGGCGCTGCGTTGCTTGCCGGGAGCGGCGCTTTTAACTGAAAATTCCATACTGCTCCTTAAGAACTTAGAGTAACCCGAAAATGCTTTTTGCCGGGCACATTGAGATAATATTCGTATAATACCCAAATTGCCCGGAAAAATGCACGGCTTAAAGCCGCCTACTGAACATTCGCGGAGACGCTTTGCGAGTCATCGACCGCTATTTAATTAAAGAAGTCGTGTATGCGCTGTTGGCGGTCACGCCGATATTGCTGCTGATTTTCATCAGCAACCGGCTGCTGGCGTACCTGGCGGAAGCCGCTTCCGGCAAGCTGCCGGCGGACGTGATTTTCACCCTGCTCGGCCTAAAGTCGATCAGCGTGCTGGGGCTGATTTTGCCGCTGGTGTTTTATCTCGCCATCGTGTTCGCCCTGGGCCGCTTGTACAAGGACAGCGAGATGACCGTGCTGGCGGCATGCGGCGTGAGTCCTCTGCAAATCGCGCGCATCATCTTGGCGCCGGCGCTGGTGCTGGCCGTGCTGGTCGCGGCGCTGGCCATGTACGTGGTGCCGTGGGCCAGCGCGCAGTCGAAGGACGTGCGGCAGCGCGCCGAGACCGGCTCCGAACTCAGCACCATCCTGCCGGGCCGCTTCAAGGAGTCACGGCACGGTGACCACATCTTCTACGCCGAGCAACTCTCCGCCGATTTTCAGGCCATGCGCAACGTGTTCGTGCAGAGCCGGCAGGACGACAAGCTCAACATCGTGTCATCCGAGCACGGTGTACAGTACATCGATAAAAACAGCGGCGACCAGATTGTGGTGTTGCGCGACGGCACGCGCTACGAGTGGACGCCGAATCAGACCGACTTCAAGATCGTAAACTTCAAGACATACACCCTGCGCATAACGCAGAAGAATCCGGCGCCGGCGGAGCAGGCGCGCGAGGCGCGACCCACGCAGACCCTGCTGCACTCCACGAAGCTCGACGACGTTGCGGAGCTGCAATGGCGCATTTCCATGCCGCTGTCCACCGTGCTGCTGGCCCTGCTGGCGGTGGTGCTGGCGCGCACCACGCCGCGCCGCGGCCGCTACGCCAAACTGTTCGCCGCCGTGCTGATCTACATTATCTACAACAACACCATGAGCATCGCGCGCACATGGGTCAGCCAAGGCGTGGTGGCGCCGTGGCCCGGCATGTGGTGGGTGCACGGCTTGGTGCTGATCGGCGTTATCGTGCTGTTCGCGCGTCACACCGGCGTGCGCTGGCTGCTGCAACAGGCCAAGGCCTCATGAAAATATTGAACCGTTATCTCGGCGCCGCGGTGGCGGGCAGCACGCTGGTAGTGATGCTGGTGTTGCTGGCGTTGTTCTTTTTTCTGGATTTCGTGGACGAGTTCGGCGACATCGGCAAGGGCAACTACGGCGTGCCGCAGGCTCTGCAATATATTTTATTCAGCCAGCCGCGTCGTATCTATGAACTGTTTCCGCTGGCGGCGCTGCTCGGCAGTTTGATCGGACTGGGCTGGCTGGCGGGCAACAGCGAACTGGTGGTGATGCGCGCCGCCGGCGTATCGGTGGCGCAAATCACCTTGGCGGTAATGCGCGTCGGCTTAGGTCTGGTGCTAGTGGTGGTGTTCCTGGGTGAGGTGATCGCGCCGCCCGCCGAGCTGTACGCGCAGAGCAACCGCTCCATCGCGCTCTCCGACCGCATCGCGCTGAAAACCAATTATGGATTCTGGACGCGCGACGGCCTGAGCTTCATCAACATCCGCACCATTCTGCCCGGCGAGCGGCTCGGTGATATTTATATCTATGAGTTCGACGCGCAGCACCAACTGCGCGTCGCCACCTACGCGCAAAAGGCGTACTTCGAGGACGATCGCTGGATTTTGCAAAACATTACGCAGAGCGACATCGATCCCGGCGGCGTGCATACGCGCCACATCGGGCGCGCCGCGTGGGAATCGTTGCTCAGCCCCGATCTCATCAACGTGGTGGCGATCAAGCCGGAAAAACTTTCCACTTGGGAATTGCGCAAATACATTAATTATCTGCACGACAACGGCCAAAGCGCGCAGCGCTACGAGCTGGCGTTCTGGATCAAACTCACCACGCCGCTGGTGACGGCGGTGATGATCTTCCTGGCCATCCCGTTCGTGTTCGGTCCGCTGCGCAGCGCGGCGATGGGGCAGCGCATCGTGGTGGGCAGCCTGGTGGGCATCGGCTTTCACTTGTTCAATCAGACCTTCAACCAAATGGGCCTGATCTACAATCTCAGCCCGCTGCTCAGCGTGCTGACGCCGCTCACGGTGTTTTTTATCACGGCGCTGGTGTTGACGTGGAGGATACGTTAAAAAAGTGAGGGGTGAGGAGGAAAACCTTTGCTTGGGAAGTATGGTTTTTTACTCCTCACCCCTCTCTCCTCACGCCTCACCTTTAAGAGTGGCGCTCCCTAGGGGGTTACACCGGGCGTCCTGCCCTTCGCCCCTTCGGGGCCAGCGTCGCTTCGCGCCGCTGTTCAAATTCGCCCCCGGCGAATTTGTCGAACCCGAGGGTTCGAATCACTATGAATGGCAGATTAAAAAGGGGGCCTTGGAAAAACCCAAGGCCCCCTTTTTAATCTGGCGCTCCCTAGGGGGTTCGAACCCCTGTTCTCGCCGTGAGAGGGCGATGTCCTAGGCCGCTAGACGAAGGGAGCCAAAGAAGGTTTGGGACTGGTCTGAACGCGCGGGCGTGCAAAAAATGCTATTATTGCGCAAAGCGCCGCGCCGCTCAAGTTTAGGAGCTGTTGAATTAAGCGGTAATGAGTAATGAGTGATGAGTAAAAACCCATTACCCATTACTCAATTACTCATCACCCATCACCGATTTTCCAAGGACGACGCCTATTACCATCATTCATCCTCCGCACTTGTCGCACGCGCAAGTCAGCGAAAACGCGCTGCGCGTGATCAATCGTCTGCATAACGCCGGTTACGAAGCGTATCTGGTGGGCGGCTGCGTGCGCGATTTGCTGTTGGGGCGCGTGCCCAAGGATTTCGACGTCGCCACCAACGCCTACCCCGAACAGGTGGAGCAATTGTTCCGCAACTGTCGCCTCATCGGGCGGCGCTTCCGGCTGGCGCATGTGCGCTTTGGCCGCGAGATCGTCGAGGTGGCGACGTTTCGCGGCAATCACAGCGAGGCGGGCATAGGCGAGGACGGGCGCATTATGCGTGACAATGTCTACGGCGGCACCTTGGAAGAAGATGCTTGGCGCCGCGACTTCACCGTCAATGCGTTGTACTACAACGTCTACGATTCCACAGTGATCGACCACACCGGCGGCCTGGACGACCTGCAGGCCGGAATATTGCGTCTGATGGGCGATCCCGCGCAGCGCTACCGCGAAGACCCGGTACGCATGTTGCGTGCGGTGCGTTTTGCCGCCAAGCTCGGGTTTAGAATTCACCCGGAGAGCGAAGCGCCGCTCGCGGAATTGGGCGTGCTGTTGGAAAACGTGCCGCCGGCGCGGCTGTTCGAGGAAATTCTCAAGCTGTTCATGGGCGGCTACGCGGTGCAGACGTATCATCTGCTGCGTCACTACGGCCTGTTCAAATATCTATTCCCGCAAACCGAGGTGGCGCTGGAGCACGAGCGCGGCACGCCGTCGCTGCTGCTGCAGGCGCTGGCCAACACCGACGCGCGTATCGCGGAGGATAAGCCGGTCACGCCCGCGTTTTTGTTCGCGGCGCTGCTGTGGGAGCCGCTGCGCCTGCTCGCCGAGGACCTGCGCGCTCAGGAGCGGGAGATGGGCGAAATCCAAGCCTTGCAAGTCGCCGGCGAAATGGTGGTGGCGCGTCAAGTCAAACGCATTGCCTTGCCCAAGCGGTTCAGCGTGCCGATGCGCGAAATCTGGGCCATGCAGCCGCGCTTGCGCCAGCGCTCCGGCAAGCGCCCGCTGCGCCTCTTGGAGCACCCACGCTTCCGCGCCGCTTACGATTTTTTGCTGCTACGCGCGGCGGCGGGCGAGCAGGATTTACAGGAATTGTGCGACTGGTGGACGGCGCTGCAAGGCGCGGAAGGCGGCGAGCGTCAAACCATGACCAGCCGTATGCCGCCGGAAACCAAGACGCGTCGCCGTCGGCGCCGCAAACCCGCGCCGGTGAAGCGTGAGGAGTGAGGGGTGGAGAACCGTGCCGAGGCGTATCGGTTTTTTACTCCTCACACATCCCCCCTCACTCCTCACCGAATAAATATGATACATGCCTACATAGGGCTGGGTGGTAATATAGCCGACCCAGTACAGCAAATAACCAGAGCGCTGGCCGAGCTCAATGCCTTGCCCGCCACGCGCCTGCATAGCCGATCAAGGCTTTACCGCAGCAAACCCGTAGGGCCGGCCGATCAACCCGATTACGTCAACGCCGTGGCGGCCCTCGACACCGACTTGCCCCCGCGGACGCTGCTCAGCCGCTTATTGGATATTGAGCGGCGGCATGGGAGAATACGCGATGGAGTCCGCTGGGGACCGCGCACTCTGGACCTCGATCTATTGCTTTACGGAGAATTGCAGCACCACGACGCCGATCTGACACTGCCGCATCCGCGCCTGCACGAGCGCAGCTTTGTCCTGTATCCGCTGTACGACGTCGCGCCAGATTTGGTGATACCCGGATATGGGCCGTTGCGCGAACTATTACAAGGCTGCCCGCGCGGTGAACTTACGACTATAACCACGCATACATGACTTCCAGCACAGCACGCAAAGATCACGGCTACATCGTTGTCGAAGGCCCCATCGGGGTGGGTAAGACCAGTTTGGCCAAGCGCTTGGCGGAAAGCCTGGGCAGCAGCCTGCTGCTGGAGGACGCGCGGGACAACCCGTTCCTCGAGCGCTTTTATCTCGACCCGCGTCAGGCGGCCCTGCCCACGCAGCTCTATTTTCTTTTTCAGCGCGCGCGCCAGTTGCAGGAATTGCGCCAGAGCGATTTATTCCGGCCGTTGCGCGTAGCCGATTTCCTGCTGGAAAAAGACCGCCTGTTCGCGCAACTCACGCTCGACGACGACGAACTGCGCCTCTACGAGCAAGTCTACGCGCAGATGACACCCAACGCCCCCACGCCCGACCTGGTCATTTATCTGCAAGCGCCGGTCGACGTGCTGCTCGCCCGCGTCGCCAAGCGCGGTGTGTCCTACGAGCGCTACATCGAAGCGGCCTATTTGCAGCGTTTGGTCGATGCCTACACCGAATTCTTCTACTACTACAGTGATGCGCCGCTGCTGATCGTCAACGCCGCCGATATCGACCCGGTGCACAACGAGCGCGATTACCAGGCGTTGCTCGAGCGCGTGCGCAACGTGCGCAGCGGGCGCCACTACTTTAACCCCTTACCAGTCGCATTATGAATCCCATCACGCTCGCCACGCTGCGTGACATGAAGCGCGCGGGGCAAAAAATCGCCTGCCTGACGGCCTACGACGCCAGTTTCGCGCGTGTATTCGAGGCCGCCGGCGTCGATTTGCTCATGGTGGGCGACTCGCTGGGGATGGTCATCCAGGGGCACGACAGCACCTTACCAGTGAGCGTGGCCGACATGATCTATCACACGCGCGCCGTGCGGCGCGGCAGTCAACGCGCCTTCCTGGTTGCCGACCTGCCGTTCATGAGCTACGCCACGCCCGCGCAGGCGCTGGGTAACGCCGCGCGTCTGATGCAGGAGGGCGGCGCGCACATGGTCAAGCTGGAAGGCGGGTCGTGGCTGGCCGACACCGTGCGGCAACTCAGCGAGCGCGGCATTCCGGTGTGCGCCCATCTGGGGCTGCTACCGCAATCCGTGCATCAACTGGGCGGCTACCGCGTGCAAGGGCGCGACGCGGAAGCCGCGCGCACCTTGGCCGACGACGCCCGGTGTCTCGCCGCCGCCGGCGCGTCCATGGTGCTGCTGGAGTGCGTGCCAGCCGCGCTTGCGGCGAGCATCACCCAGGCCTCCGGCGTGCCGGTAATCGGCATCGGCGCGGGCGCCGGCTGCGATGGCCAAATACTGGTCAGCTACGATGTTCTCGGCATCTCCGCCAAGCGCCCGCGTTTCGCGCAGGACTTCCTACACGGCCAACCGAGCATAGCAGCGGCGGCGCAGGCCTACGTGCAAGCCGTGAAGTCGGGCGCTTTTCCCGGTCCGGCACATACTTTCACCTAAGTGCAGACGTTCACCACTATTTCAGAAATACGCGGCGCGATTGCGGCATGGCGGGAGCAGGGCGAGCGCATCGCCTTCATACCCACGCTGGGAAATCTGCATTTTGGCCATTTAACGCTCATATCCGAGGCCAAACAACGCGCCAAACGGGTGGTAGTGAGCATTTTCATCAATCCCTTACAATTCGGTGCAAATGAAGATTTTGCCAATTATCCTCGCACGTTTAGAGAAGATAGCCGCAAATTAGCCGAAACTGGCGTCGATGCCTTATTCGCGCCAAGCGAACAGGAGATGTATCCGCACGGCCAACACGGCGCCTTTATCGACGTACCTACTCTCTCGAATATCCTATGTGGAGCGCACCGGCCCGGCCATTTCCGTGGCGTCGCCACGGTGGTGGCCAAGCTATTCAACATCATCCAGCCGCAGGTGGCGCTGTTCGGCGAAAAAGACTATCAGCAGTTGCAAATCGTCCGGCGCATGACGACGGATTTGAATATGCCGGTGGAAATCGTCGGCGTGCCCACGGTGCGCGAGCCCGACGGCTTGGCCATGAGTTCGCGCAACGCCTACCTCAACACGGATGAACGCCGCCGCGCCGCGGCGCTCTATCAGGCCTTACGCCATGCTCGCACCCGCATCGAGCAGGGTCATGCCGTGGCGGAGGTCGAGGCCGAGGGCCTCGCCGCCTTGCGCGCGGCGGGCTTCCAGCCCGACTATTTCCAGGTATGCCGGGCCGATGATTTACGTCCCGCCGGGCAGGGCGACAAGGACTTGATAATCCTGGCCGCCGCCTGGCTGGGCCGGGCGCGCCTGATCGATAACGTGCGGGCGTCATTGAAGATCGGCCCCTGACCCCCCATAATAGTAGTTTCTGGGGAGTTTCTCGCCTTACGCCTCAAGGAGCGGCCATGCAGTACACCCTACTCAAAGCCAAGCTGCACCACGCCCGCGTCACGCACTGTGAGCTGGAATACGAAGGCTCGTGCGCCATTGACGGCAAGCTGCTGGACACGGCGGGCATACACGAATACGAACAAATCCATATCTACAACCTCGCCAACGGCGAGCGCTTCACCACCTACGCCATCCGCGCCGAGCACAACTCCGGCATCATCTCCCTGAACGGCGCCGCCGCCTACAAGGCCCGGCCCGGCGACCGCGTCATCATCGCCGCCTACGCCATCCTCAACCAACACGAACTCGCCGCCCACCAGCCCACGCTCGTCTATCTCAACGAACGCAACCACATCACGCATTGCAGAAACGCTATTCCGGTGCAGGCGGCGTAGCTAACGATTGCCGGTATGATGCCATGAGCAAGTGATAAGGAAGCGTCTATATGAAACTAAAGCAGATTGAAGCAGAGGCGTTGCATCTTTCAGAGGATGAAAGAGCTGAATTAGCGCAGAAATTATTGCTCAGTCTTAATGCGCCATCCGAAAGTCAGATTGCCGAAGAATGGTTGGCGGAAGCCAAGCGGCGCGCGCACGAATTGGAAGAAGGGATTGTGCAACCCATCTCCGCAGAGGAAGTCAGGCGTAAGGTGCAGGCATTATTGCGGTGAATTATGTATTTCACCCGGCCGCGGCGGCTGAACACCTCGAATCGGTCGCTTTCTTTGAATCAAAACGGCCAGGATTAGGCGCTTCCTATCTCTCAGAATTCGAAGGCGTTATGGCGCAAGCATGCCATGCGCCTCATCGCTATCCAGTTACGGAAGCATCCGATATTAGATATATCAGAAGATACTTGATCGGGCAGATGTTCGATCAACTCTTTGGCGGATTGCTTGGGCGTGGCTATAGACTCATTCCGGTTGGCTAAGGTTCCTTAAGCTTTAATGGCTTGGGGCAGCGTAATGTAAATCTGCTTCGGGCGTTGTTCGTGCCTCAGCCGGTATTACGCATACCCGCGGCAATAGCGTTGATGGAGCGCAGCAGCGGCGGGAGCCAGCTTTGGCGTTCGGTTTCTTCCAGCGAGACGTTGCGGTAACGGCGCAGCAGCGTCACTTGGATGGCGTTGAGCGGATCGAGGTAGGGATTGCGGCGGCTGAGCGAGAGCGCCAGCGGCGGGTTTTCGTCGATGAGATGCGTGGCCTTGGCGACTTTCAGCACCTGCGTCACGGTGCGTTGATATTCGTCATGAATCATGACGTAAAAGCGCTGCGCCAAGTCGCCGTCGCCACACAATTCGGCGTAGTCGTGCGCGATGGTCATGTCGGCCTTGAACAGGGCCATTTGCGTGTTGCTGAGCAGCGCGCGGAAGAACGGCCAGGCTTGGTACATGGCTTGCAACTGCGCAAGACGCGCGGGATCGTCGGCGCACCAGCGCTCCAGCGCGGTGCCGATGCCGTACCATGCCGGCAGTGTGTGGCGCGACTGCGCCCAGCCGAACACCCAGGCGATGGCGCGGATCGAGGACAGCGAGCGGTCGCCGTGCTTGCGGTGCGAGGGGCGCGAGCCGATGTTGAGCAGGCCGATTTCGTTGGTCGGCGTGGCCTCGTAAAAATAATCCAGAAAGCCCGGCGTGGTGACAAGCGCGCGGTAAGCATTTTCACCGAGCGCGGCCAGCTCGTCCATGATCTTCAAGTATTTCGGGTTGTCGGCGTTGGGCGCTTGCACGAGCGAGCGGCTGGCCTTGAGCAAGCCGGTAATGCCCACCGAGAGTTCGTACACGGCGGTTTCGGTATTGCTGTATTTGTATGACACCATTTCGCCTTGCTCGGTGAATTTGATTTGGCCGTGCACCGTGCCTTGCGGCTGCGCGAGGATGGATTCGTGAGTCGGGCCGCCGCCGCGGCCGATGGTGCCGCCGCGTCCATGGAACAGACGGCATTCGATGCCGCGCGACGCGGCGAGCGCGGTGATTTTTTTCTGCGCCTGATAGAGCGCCCAGGCCGAGGCGACGATGCCGCCGTCTTTGCAGGAATCGGAATAGCCGAGCATGACTTCCTGCAAGTTGCCGGAAGCTTTTAACAGCGCCGCGTAAACGGGATTGTCGAGCAGTGTGCCAAGCACCGTTTCAATACGTCCCAGGTCGTCCATGGTTTCGAACAGCGGGGTAATGTGTATGGAACAAAACCACTGTTCATC
This sequence comes from Pseudomonadota bacterium, assembly GCA_040756035.1. Classification (GTDB taxonomy): domain Bacteria; phylum Pseudomonadota; class Gammaproteobacteria; order SURF-13; family SURF-13; genus JBFLZV01. Next base: position 20,122 of record JBFLZV010000011.1, on the reverse strand, counting down.
GTTCTCAGCAGTGTTGCGCCCGGCTAAGCCCGCCTGCGCGGCGAGCAGCATGACTTCCAGCACGTGACTGGAACAATGCGTCATGGAAATGACGTAGCTGCCGAGCGCGTGCGCACCGCCGGTTTCGGCTTGGATGTGCGCCATGGTCTCGAACACCTCGAGCGTTTCGATGGTCTCCGCGCTCAAGGTGTCTTTATCGAGGCGCGCCACGCCGTTACGCGCGATGGTCTCGGATAACAATTGCAGGCGCTCCGGCATGGACAGCGCGAGATAATCGACCGGATTGGTCTGGTGTGCGAACAGTTCAGCGACCGCGCGCGTGTGACGCGCGGACTCCTGGCGCACGTCCAGGCGCAGCAGGAAAAAGCCGAAGGTCTCGACCAGGCGAGTTAAATCCTTCAATTCGCCGTCGGCGATATTTTGGTCACCGTGACCGATCAGCGAGTCGCGGATCAGATACAAGTCGTTGAGTAACTCCTGCTCGGACCCGTAGCCGCCCTCCAGCACTGTGTGGAAATCGCCTTCCAGGCGTTTCTTCACGTTGCGCAGATTGCATTCCAGGCGATGGCGCATCACGTACAGCTTGCGGCGATAAGGCTCGTGGCGGAAGCGATCGAGGTTTTCACTGAAGGTCTTGCCGCAGAATTGCTCATCGGCGTCGAGGCTTTGCAAAAACGCCTCGGACGGCTGGCACAGTTGGCTGGAGTGGGTGAGCACGCGGCTCAACGCAATCACGCGCGTGAGATATTCCAGCAACACCGCGCGCATTTGCAGGCGCAGCGCCAGCAGCGTGGTCTCCGGCTTGACGTTGGGGTTGCCGTCGCGGTCGCCGCCGATCCACGAGCCGAAGCGCATGAAGCTCGGCACGCGCAGGGTTTCGCCGGGCGCGAGCGCCGCGCCATAATATTTGTCGACGGCCTTTTCCATGTAGCGATAAGTAATGGGCACGGCCTGGAACAGACACTCGTGGAAATACAGCAGGCCGTTTTTGATCTCGTCGCGCACCTGCGGGCGCGCGGCGCGCACCTCGTCGGTTTTCCAGAGAATTTGTATTTGACCTTCCAAGGACTTGACGATCTCCTCGCGCTCGCTTTTGCCGAGGCGCGGATCGTTGAGCCGTTCGCTGGTGATGAAAATACGGCGCAGCGCCTCCATGATGGTTTGGCGCTTGGATTCGGTGGGGTGCGCGGTGATGACCGGCATGTACAGCAGCTTGTCGAGCAGCGTTTGCAACTGCGCGGCGGTGATGCCTTGCGCGGAAAACTGTTTCAGCGTCTGGTCGAACGAGCCGAGCCACAGCGGACCGCCGGCGCGCACTTGCAGGCGGCGTTGGCGATGCTGGAACGCCTCTTCGGCGATGTTCACCAAGCTGAAATAAGTACTGAACGCGCGTACCACGTGCGTGACGGTGACCGGATCGAGCGCGGCGATCACCTGCGCGAGGCGTGCGCGCTTGCGCGCGTTGGGCGTTTGGCGCAGGCCGATGTAGCCCTTGCGCAATATCTCCACGGCCTTGAGCACGCGCCCGCCGGCCTGGGCGTGCAGCACGTTGCCAAGCAGATTACCGAGCAGCTTGACGCGCGCGCGCAGTTCTTTGTCGGTGGCTTTTTTAGCCATGGCGTCTAATTAAAAATCTCTGAGTCGAGTAAAGTAACGTGGAATGACGGCGCTGTGTGTATCGGCCAAACCTATTAATTATAACGCTTTATGCGCGGGAATGTTGCGAAGTTCGCGCGTCAGCCAGCGCCTGCTGATAGAGCGCGAGATACTGGCGCGCGCTCTGATGCCAACTGAAATCCTGCGCCATGGCGCGGCGCATGAGCTTGCGCCACTGCGGGGGCCGGGAGAACAGCGTCAGGGCGCGCAGCGCGGCGTCGTGCAGCGCCGCAGGGGTGGGCGCGTCGAACAGGAAGCCGGTGGCGCGCGCGGCCTTCAAATTTTCCGGCGTGGCGTCGACGATGGTGTCGGCCAGTCCGCCGGTGCGGTGCGCGATGGGCGCGGTGCCGTAGCGCAGGCTGTAAAGCTGATTGAGACCGCACGGCTCGAAGCGCGACGGCATAACGAACATGTCGGCGCCCGCTTCGACGAGGTGGGCCAGCTCTTCGTGATAGCCGATGATTATGCCGATGCGCCCCGGATAGCGCTCCATGGATTGCAGCAGCGCCTGCTCGAAGCGCCGTTCGCCGCTGCCGAGCACCGCGATTTGCAGAGGATGCTGCATGAGGTGCGGCAGGGCGTCGAGCAATAGATCGATGCCCTTTTGCTCCACCAGGCGCCCGACGTGGCCAAGCAGCGGCAGCTCGTTGTTCTGCGGCAGATTAAAGCGCCGTTGCAGTTCAGTCTTGTTGAGCGCCTTGTACTGCAGTGTGCGCGTATTGTAGTTGTGCGCGATGAACGGGTCGTGGCGCGGATCCCATAGGTTGTAGTCCGCGCCGTTGAGAATGCCGGTGAGTTGCGCGGCGCGGTGGTTGAGCAGGCCGTCCAGGCCGCAGCCCAGTGCCGGTGTGCGAATTTCCCGCGCATAGGTGGGGCTGACCGTGGTGAGCCGGTCGGCAAATACCAATCCCCCCTTGATGAAGGAGAATTTTCCGTAGAATTCCATGGCGTCCATGGACCACAGTGTGTGCGGCAGGCCGAGTGTTTGAAATATTTCCCAGGGGAACAGGCCCTGGTAGGCGAGGTTGTGTATGGTGAACAATGTGGCTGGGCGAGGCGGCGCAGCCGCCGAACGCCGGTGCACGGACGTAGCGACTGGGGATGAAACGGGCTGCGCGAGCAGCGCTGGGATCAGGCCGGTTTGCCAATCGTTGCAGTGCACGATATCGGGTTGCCAATCCAGCCCCGCCTGATTCATGGCTACGGTGACGGCGGCGCGCGCGAACAAAGCGTAACGCGCGGCATTGTCCGGCCAGTCGCGGCCGTCCGGGCCGGCGTAAGGGCCGCCGGGGCGGTCGAAGTAAGTAGGGTAGTCCACTAAATAAAGCGGCACGCGCGTGCCGGGTAAGCGGCCTTCCCACAGGCGCACCGGCGCATCGTAGCCGGGCAAGGTTAGGCGCGCCGCCTCGCGCAGTTCGCCGGCATTGGCCATGGCGACGCGGTAAGCGGGCAGGATGAGACGCACGTCCTGGTGCAAATGCTTGAGGGCAGCCGGCAGGCTGCCGGCCACGTCGCCCAGTCCGCCGGTCTTGACGAGCGGATGGGCTTCGCTAGCGGCAAAAAGAATTTTATGCATGGTTTGTTGTCTTGATTTAAAGCCTGTCCTGAGTGGGTGCGGGATCACGTCCGCATTTTTCAATCTTCCGTGGTTAAAAAATGGCAATATATCCTATATCCGCGGAGGTGCTGAATAAATACAAGGATTCTGAAATCTGCCGAAGCCTCAACATTGGCATGATTATGGCAATTATCATAAGAAATGATACGTCAAGGCGTGTGACAGCGAGGTAAATAATGAAAATTGCACTCTTAGGGCTGGGCAAGATGGGCGCGAATATGGCGCGCCGCCTGGCGCGCGCGGGCATCGAGGTGATCGGTTATAACCGCTCGCAGGAAATCGTCGACACGCTGGCCGCGGAGCGCGTGATTATTCCGGCGCGATCTTTATTCGAGGCGGTGAGTCTGGTCGTCACGCCGCGCATTATATGGTTGATGCTGCCGAGCGGCGCACCCACCGAACAAACCCTCAAGGAACTGCTGCCGCTGCTCGCGCAGGGCGACCTGGTCGTGGACGGCGGCAACTCCAATTATCACGACAGCGAGCGGCGCGCGGCGTGGCTCGCCCAGCACGGCGTGGGATTCGTCGATGCCGGCACATCCGGCGGCATCTGGGGATTGGAAAACGGCTATTGCCTGATGGTCGGCGGCAACGACGGCGACGTTGCGCTGCTCGCGCCGGTACTCAAGGCTTTGGCGCCGGCGCCGAACCGCGGCTGGGCGCACGTCGGACCGGCGGGCGCCGGACACTTCACCAAAATGATACACAACGGCATCGAGTACGGCATGATGCAGGCTTACGCCGAAGGGTTGACACTGCTGCACAAAAAGCGCGAGTTCGCGCTGGATCTCGCGCAGATCACCGAATTGTGGCGGCACGGCTCGGTGGTGCGCAGTTGGCTGCTCGATCTGACCGCCGATACCCTGCGCCAAGCGCAGGGCGCGCCGCTGGAAAAATTTCTCGAGCAATTTTCCGCCGAGGTGGAAGACTCCGGCGAAGGACGCTGGACGGCCATCGAGGCCGTCGAGCAAGGCGTGGCCGCGCCGGTGATGACGTTGGCCCTGCAAATGCGTTTCGCCAGCCGCGACAAGGACGCCCCCGGCAACCGTTTCTTGTCACTGATGCGCAGGGCGTTCGGCGGCCATACCGGGCCGCAAGCGAAAAAACGCACGTGAAGGAATCCTGCGCATTCGTAATCTTCGGCGCCACCGGCAACCTGGCGCAGAATAAATTGCTGCCCGCATTGTACCATCTCGAAGAAGCCGCGCGCCTGCCGGCGAACATGCCCATTATCGGCATGGGGCGGCGTGATTGGGATAGCGGGCATTGGCGCGAGGAAGTCGCCAATCTGCTCGACTCCAAGGTGCGGCGCGGTTTGGATCAAGCGGTATTCGGTCACTTCAAGGAACGCCTGCATTATTTTCGCGGCGACCTCGACGACGAAAAAGCGTACAGCGGCCTGCGCGACATGCTTACCAAGACGCCGGGTTTCCCCAGTAACATCGTGTTCTACATGGCCATCCCACCCGCCGAGTTCAGCCTGGTAAGCCAGCATCTTGCTAACGCCGGCCTGCACGAGCAGGAAGACGGCTGGCGGCGCTTGGTGATCGAGAAGCCGTTCGGCTACGACGTGGAAAGCGCGCAAATGCTGGAAGAGCGCCTGCACAAATATTTCGACGAATCGCAAATTTTCCGCATCGACCACTATCTCGGCAAAGGCACGGTGCAAAACGTGCTGGTGTTCCGCTTCGCCAATTTGATGCTGGAACCGCTGTGGAATCGCAATTACGTCGATCACGTGCAAATCACGCACGCCGAGACGCAAGGTATCTCCACGCGCGCGCAATACTACGACAAGGCCGGGGCGCTGCGCGACATGCTGCAAAGCCATTTGCTGCAACTGCTCACGCTGGTCGCCATGGAGCCGCCCGCCAACATGGATGCGGAATCGCTACGCGACGAAAAAGTCAAAGTGCTGAAATCCATCCGGCCCATTCCACAGAGCGCGGTGCACGCGCACGCGTTTCGCGCGCAGTACGCGCGCGGCAATTATGACGGGCGCAAGGTGCCCGGCTATCTCGACGAAGAGGGCGTTGCGCCGCACAGCACCACCGAGACCTACGCCGCGCTTAAGCTTTACATCGATAACTGGCGCTGGCGCAACGTGCCGTTTTACGTGCGCACCGGCAAGCGCATGGCCAAGGCTACCTCCTACATCTGCATCCGCTTCAAACACGTGCCGCAGCGCCTGTTCCAGGAAACGCCGCTCGAACGGCTGCGCCCCAATTGGATTATTCTCAGCATCCAGCCGGAAGAATGTCTGCGCGTGGAAATCCAGGCCAAACTACCGGGACTGAAAATGCAGACCCGCACCATTAGTCTGGACGCCTCGTACCGCCACGAATTCGAGGTGCAGCTCGACGCCTACGAGGCGCTGCTGCTGGACGTCATCGAGAATGACCACTCGCTGTTTTTGCGCTACGATGAAGTGCGCTGGGCGTGGCAAGTGGTCGATCCGATTCTCAAAGTATGGTCCATGGAGCGCGACTTCATTCATACTTACGCGGCGGGCAGCTGGGGACCGAACGAGGCCAATCGTCTGTTCGATCGTGAAGATCAACTGTGGCGTAACGAGATCGAGCCGCCCCAGGAAAAGCTGGCGCTGGGCGAATTTCTAAAGGCCCCGGAACGTCCTACCATTGTAGAAAAATAATCTAAAATATCTTGCGCAAGTCACAAAGGCCAAAGATACGAAAAAGAGCTTAAAGTCTTTGCAAAGAACATGACGCTTAATATCTCATCAATTTTTATAAATTTTGCGAACTTCGCGCCTTTGCGGCTTTGCGTGAGATTTAATGGGCTGCGCGAGGGATCTGCATGTCGGCGTTAACCCAATCACCCGCTTGGCGGGCGCTGTGCGCGCATCATGAGCGCGTCGCGCACGTGCACATGCGCGATCTGTTCGCGGCCGACGCGCGGCGCTTCGAAAAGTATTCGCTGCGCCTCGGCGATTTTCTACTCGATTATTCCAAGAACCGCGTCACCGACGAAACGCTCGGCTTATTACTCGATCTGGCGCGGCAGTGCGACGTGGCGGGCTGGACGGCGAAAATGTTCAGCGGCGAAAAAATCAACGTCACCGAGCGGCGCGCCGTGCTGCACGTGGCGCTGCGCAACCGCTCCAATAGCCCGATCATGGTCGATGGCGCCGACGTCATGCCGGGCGTCAACGCCGTACTGGCGCACATGCGCGAATTCAGCGCGGCGGTGCGCGAAGGTAGGTGGCGCGGCTACACCGGCAAGGCGATCAGCGACATCGTCAACATCGGCATCGGCGGTTCCGATCTCGGTCCGGCAATGGTGTGCGAGGCGCTCAAGCCCTACGCCAAGCCCGGCCTCAACGCGCATTTCGTATCGAACGTGGACGGCACGCAGCTCGTCGAGACGCTCAAACACCTTAATCCCGAAACCACGCTGTTCATCGTTGCCTCCAAAACCTTCACCACGCAGGAGACGCTCACCAACGCCCATTCGGCGCGTGCGTGGCTGCTCAAGGCGGCTAAGAGTGAAAGTGCGATCGCCAAGCACTTCGTCGCGGTGTCGACTAACGCCGTGCAGGTCGCCGAGTTCGGCATCGACACGAAGAACATGTTCGAGTTCTGGGATTGGGTGGGCGGGCGCTATTCGCTGTGGTCGGCCATCGGCTTGCCCATCGCCCTGTATATCGGCATGGATAAATTCGAGGAACTATTGAGCGGCGCGCACGCCATGGATGAGCATTTCCGCAGCGCGCCGCTCGAACGGAACATGCCGGTGCTGCTTGCGCTGCTTGGCGTCTGGTACAACAACTTTTTCGGTGCGCAGACCCACGCATTGTTGCCCTACGATCAATACCTGCATCGCTTTCCCGCGTATTTTCAGCAAGGCGACATGGAAAGCAACGGCAAGGGCGTGACGCGCGACGGCGCGCCGGTCGATTACGCCACCGGGCCCATCGTGTGGGGTGAGCCGGGCACCAACGGCCAACACGCCTTTTATCAACTGCTGCACCAGGGCACGCGCCTGGTGCCCGCGGATTTTATCGCGTCCATCGAAACACACAATCCTCTCGGCGAGCACCACGCTATCCTGCTGGCAAATTTTTTCGCGCAGACCGAAGCGCTGATGCGCGGCAAAACCGCCGCCGAGGCGCGCGCCGAATTGGAGTCCGCGGGTTTAAAAGGCGAGGCGTTGGAGGAACTGCTGCCGCACAAAGTATTCCCCGGTAACAAGCCCAGCAATTCCATTTTATTCAAGAAACTCGACCCCTGCACGCTGGGTATGCTGATCGCGCTCTACGAACACAAGATTTTCACGCAGGGAATCATCTGGAACGTGAATTCATTCGACCAATGGGGCGTGGAACTCGGCAAGCAGCTCGCGCAAAAGATTCTGCCGGAACTTAAGGCGGAAGGGCTGATCACCACGCACGATGCCTCGACCAACGGCTTGATTAATTACTACAAGCAGAATAAGACTTAGAGTCTCTAACAAAAGGAAATTAACCGCCAAAACGCCAAGGTCGCTAAAGAGAGCGCGCCTTTTTCAGATGGTTAAAACTTGGTGTTCGTGGCGTCTTGGCGTTGGATTTTTTGGGGTCTATTGGGACGCAAGAGTCAGTTCAGCCGGCGGCGGTTGATTGATGAAGCCCCAGAAAATGCCGATTTCTTTAATGGTGCTCGTGAATTCCTGAAAACCCACCGGCTTTACCACGTAAGCGTTCACGCCCAAGCTGTAGCTTCTGAGCAGGTCTTGCTCCTCGTGCGAGGAACTGAGCATGACCACCGGCACGTTTTTCAGCGCCGGATCGGTTTTGATTCTTTCCAGCACTTCCAGGCCGTCGATCTTCGGCAGCTTGAGATCGAGCAACACCACGGCGGGATTGCCCGCGGCGCGCTGTTTGAAATTTCTGCGCAAATATAAGTAATCCAGCGCCTGTTCGCCGTCCGGCGCGACGACTACTTTGTTGAGATGGCTCTCACCCAGGGCTTGCAGCATTAATTCGACGTCATGCGGGCTATCTTCCACTAAGAGGATGCGCCTGTGCTTTGCTGTTTTTTCCTTCATTTTTTACCCTCGGTAGTGAAAAATAAAACGTGGCCCCCCCGTCCACGGCGCCTTGCGCCCACGCGCGGCCCCCATGACGCTCGATAATGCGTCGCACGTTGGCAAGCCCGATACCGGTGCCCTCGAATTCCGTCTCGCTGTGCAGACGCTGGAATACTCCGAATAATTTATTCGAGTATTGCATGTCGAATCCCACGCCGTTGTCGCTGACGGCGAACACGTAGAAATCTTTTTCCTCGTCACAACGCACGCCTATGCGCGCCTGGTCGCGCCGGCACGTGTATTTGACGGCGTTGGAGATCAAGTTTTGCAGTACCAAGCGCAACAGCGCGGCGTCGCCTTCCACGGCGGGCAAATCGCTTATTTCCCAAGTAATGGCGCGCTGTGTGGTTTCCAAATGCAGGTCATCGCGCACTTCTTGCAAAAGCTGATCCATGGGCACCGTGGTGCGTTGCATGGTAGTGCGTCCCACGCGCGAAAAAGCCAGCAAGTCGTCGATCATATGGCCGGCCTTGCGCGCCGCGTCGGTGATGATTTTTAAATAGCGCAAACTGTCGGCGTCGAGCATCGCCGCGGCGCGTTCGTGCAGTATGTCGGCGAAGCCACTGATGTGACGCAACGGCGCGCGCAAATCATGCGACACGGAATAGGAAAACGCCTCCAGCTCCTTGTTGATTTCCTCCAATTGCTTGGTGCGCTTGCGTACGCGCCGTTCCAGTGTCTGATTGAGAAGGCGGATTTCCTCCGAGGCGCGCCGCATGTCGGTGATATCCTGGTTGACGACGATGGCGCCGAGAATGGTTTGATCGGCGTCGCGGATCGGGGCGGCGGAGTTGAGGATGGTCTTTCTGGAGCCGTCGAAACATTCGATATCGATCACCTCATCGAGCGAAGTCTTGCCGTGATGCAGGGCGCGCGCCAGCGCCCACTCGTCGGGCTCGATGCGCCTGCCGTCCAGCCACCAGCCCTTGTAGCGCTCATAGTGTTCCACGCCGTTCTCGTAAGGTCCGCCCCAAATTTTTTGGCCGGCGCGGTTTTCCAGCGTGATTTTGCCCTTCTTATCGGTCACCCACACGCCGACCGGCAGGGTTTCCAGAACTAGACTCAACAGTTCTTCCTTTTTGCGTAGGCTGCCGAGCGTGGTTTGCAAGGCGCGCTTGTGGAAGGTGACGACGTTGGCCAGTTCTTCCACGTCCTGCCCCTGGGTGGGCAGCTCCTGCTGAAGTATTTCACGGGTGCGTTTCAGGGCGATTTGATTGCGCACGCGCACGCACAGTTCTTCGGCGGCGAACGGTTTGATGAGATAGTCGTGCGCGCCCGCGCGCAGCAGTTCGGCGCGCAGCGCGCCGTCGGCTTTTTCCGTAAGCAGGATAATGGGAGTATCGCGCGCGGCCGGATGGGCGCACAGCGCTCGCGCCGCGGGTGCGCCGTCCGGCGTCGTCAGCGCGGCGTCGATCAGGATTAGATCGGGATGCAGCGTTGCGGCCATGTGCAGCACTTGCGAGCCGTCCAGGGCGCCGGCGGTGCGGTACTGCGGCGACAAGGCTTCGATAATAACGTGGCGCAATGCGCCGTCGTCCGCGGCTATCAGGATCAGCGGATTGGGGAATGCAACGCCGCTCGTTTCCGCAACCGGGGAAGACGCGGCGAAGTCCATTTGAGCGCTGGGGGTGTGCACGCTGATTTTGTCACCTCGCAGTCGGCATATTATAGCGTGTGCAAGACTAATTCAATGCCCGGTTTTTTTAAGGAATCTCTGCTTTATTCAGAGATTCCTGCGGCACACGGATGTGCCGCCATTTTTCAAATACGCAAGTATTTGAAAAATGGAGAAAAGCAAAAATCGCTTTTTTGCTTTTCGTGCTCTGATAATTCCCGGGTGAGCAGCGAAGCTGCGAACGGGTGGCCATGGGCAAGCGGCGCAAGCCGCGCGCGGGTTACAAGGGTGTAACTCTGGACTTTACGCGCAGCCGGGAAGGCGTAGCGTAAAGGTCACCCTGGGCATCCCGCGCAGCAGGTGCGTAGCGCAGGATGGAATTATTCAGAGCTTCCTTAATCGCCGCGTAGCCTGAATAACCGCTTGATCCATTTCCTTGCGTTGGGCGTCAGCCCTTCCTTGAGGCGCACGTCGGCCACGCGGCGATTGATCTGCGCCAGCGTAGGATAGATATGGATCACCTTGGAAAGATCGGCGGCCTTCATGTTGCGCGCCAGCGCCAGCACGTACTCGTGAATCACTTCGCCGGCGTGCGCGCCGACGACGGCGGCGCCGAGCAGTTTGCCTTTGTGGTCGGTGATGATTTTGGCGAAGCCCTCGGTCGCGCCGTCGGTTTGCGCGCGGTCCATGTCCGCGAACGGGAAGCGATACACCCGGTGTTCCAGTCCCTGTTCTTGGGCTTGCGTTTCCGACAGACCCACGCGCGCGACCTCCGGGTCGGTGAAGGTGCACCACGGAATCACGCGCTGCTCGGTCTTGGCGGGCCAGTGGAATAGAGCGTTGCGCAGCACGACACCGGCCTGATGCTCGGCTACGTGCGTGAACTGATAGCCGCCGGTAATATCGCCGCAGGCGTAAATACGCTTGTTGGTGGTGCGTAATCGGCGATCCACCACCAGATGCCCGTTTTCAGTGCGCACGCGCGCCGCCTCCAGGCCGAGATTTTCCAAATTGGTCCGCCGGCCCGCCGCCAGCAGCAAATGACTGCCCGCCAACCCGCGCTCGCCGTGTCCGCTCTTGAGGGTGACGCGGACGTCGCCCTTGCCGCCGGCCACGCGCGCCGCCGCGTAGCCGAGATAAAATTTCACTCCTTCATTTTGTAATTGTCTCAACAGCACCGCGGCAACGTCGGGGTCTTCCTTGGGCAGAATTTGTTCGCCGCGCTGCACCACGTGCACGCGGCTGCCGAGTCGCGCGAACGCCTGCGCCATTTCCAGACCGATGGGGCCGGCGCCCAGCACGATCAGTTCCGGCACGGCTTCGCCGAGAGAAAACACCGTCTCATTGGTGAGATAAGGCACCGTGTCGAGGCCGGGCAGGGATGGCACGGCGGGCCGTGAGCCGGTGGCCAGCACGAAGCGCCGCGCGCGGATGACGCGGCCGTTTACGGAAAAAGACTCGGGGCCGGTGAATTGCCCGGCGCCGAAGATCACCTCCACGCCCAGCGCGCGGAAACGCTCCGGGCTGTCGTGCGGTTCGATAGTTTTAATCACCGCGGCCACGCGCCGCATTACCGCGCCGATATCGACGGACGGTGTGCAAGGTTCGACGCCGAAGCGCGCCGCGTCGCGCAGCGTATGCGCCACTTTCGCCGACTGCAACAGCGCCTTGCTGGGCACGCAGCCGTAGTGCAGGCAGTCGCCGCCCATTTTATGTTTTTCTATCAACACAACCTTGGCGCCCAGCGTCGCGCCGCCGGCGGCCGCCACCAGTCCCGCCGCGCCGCCGCCTATTACACATAAATCGTATTCCGGCTTTGACATGGATAACATGGGTATCTCCTTTTCGAGACGACGATTAGAGTACGCCGCGGGAACATTGGCAATCGTTCGTGCGCGAATGTTATAGAAATGTTAATAACTTCAATAAAAAATGCGCGAAAATATAATATCGGTGAACACTTTGTCATACCGGACGTTTTCATTATAATGTTGTGCGCTTTGCGTGTTTTATGCAAGGCGTTGTGTCAAGCCCGTCAAGAACCTCACAAAGGAAGCTACTCATGAGCAAAGCGAACGCATTGAAAGGTCTTCTTCTCGCCACCGCCGCGGCGGGCTTGTTCGGGGGCGGCGCTTTCGCCGCTGCCGATGACATGGCGCCGGGCGCGGGCAAGGTGCGCTGCGAAGGCGTTAACTCCTGCAAGGGCAAGGGCGATTGCATGGGCGAAAACGGCTGCAAAGGCAAAAACGCTTGCAAGGGCCAGGGCTTTTTGAACATGAGCCAAGAAGAGTGCGACGCCGCGCAGGCCAAGATGAAGGCCGAAGGCGCGGAGTAACCTCCGCGTAAAGTCCGGACGCCGCCCGCGCCCGGATTTTTTCTAATGTCGTCCACTTCCATCAAAACTTACCCCTCCCTCGGCTACGGCCTGGGGCTGCGCAAGGAACATTATCAGGCCATACTCGGCGACCTGCCCAAGGTCGATTGGTTCGAGGCGCTCTCGGAAAATTACATGGTGCCGGGCGGCAAGCCGCTTTATCACCTGGAACGCGTGCGCGCGCACTATCCGATGGTCATGCACGGCGTATCACTCTCCGTCGGCAGTTGCGATCCTCTGAATAAAGATTATCTGCGCCAGCTTAAGGCATTAGCCGAACGTATCGAGCCGGCGTGGATATCGGATCACTTATGCTGGACCGGCGTGAACGGCGCCAATCTGCATGATCTGTTGCCGCTTCCCTACACCGAAGAGGCGCTCGCGCACGTCGCCGCGCGCATCGAGCAGGTGCAGGATATTCTGGGCCGGCGCATCCTCATCGAAAACGTATCGAGTTATCTCACCTACGCCGATTCGGCTATGAGCGAGTGGGAATTCTTGAGCGCGCTCGCCGAGCGCGCCGATTGTCTGCTGCTGCTCGACGTGAACAACGTGTACGTCAGCGCCTGCAACCACGATTTCGACGCGCGCGCATTTCTCGACGGCGTGCCCGTCGGGCGCGTGCAGCAGATTCATCTCGCCGGCCACAGTCGCAACGGCGCCATCATCATCGACACACACGACGCGCCGGTCATCGATCCGGTGTGGGCATTGTATGAGCAAGCGGTGCGGCGTTTCGGCCGCGTCAGCACCATGATCGAGCGCGACGACAATATCCCACCCTTGGCGGAGGTGCTGGCCGAACTCGATCAGGCGCGCGCCATCGCCGAATCCGTGCGCGCGGAATTGGCCGCTTAACGCCATGGGATTAACCGAGCAACAGCACAGTTTGCAAGCCTACGTGCTGAACCCGCATTCCGCGCGTGGCGCCGAAGGGTACGTCGTCAGCACCGCCGCTGCCTCCGCCGCGCGGCGTTTGCAAATCTACAGCGAAGCATACCGGCTGCGTCTGGAAGAAGCTCTGCGCACCGATTTCGAGGCGCTGCACGGCCTGCTCGGCGACGCGCAATTTAACGAATTGTGTTTGCGCTACATCGACGCGCACCCGTCACGGCATTTTTCCTTGCGTTATTTCGGGCAACACATGAGCGGCTTCTTGCGGCACACCGAGCCGTATGCCGGACAGCCCGTGCTCAGCGAATTGGCCGCGTTCGAGTGGGCCTTGATAGACGCCTTCGACGCGCCGGACGGCGCCGTGACCGGCGTCGCCGATATCGCCGCGTTGCCCGCGCAAGCGTGGCCCGCCATGCGTTTTGTCCTGCACGATTCGGTGCGGCGCCTGGATTTGGCGTGGAACGCGCCGTCCATCCGGGACGCGCTCAAAGAAGAACGCGTGCCCGATGCGCCGCGCAAGAGCGAGACGCCGCAGCCCTGGCTGATCTGGCGGCAAGAACTCAACACCTATTTTCGCGCGCTGAGCGCGCCGGAGGGCTGGGCCCTGGACGCGGCGCGCGCCGGTCACGACTTCGCCGCCGTGTGCGCGGGATTGTGTCAATGGATGGCGGAGGAGCAAGCCGCCGCGAGCGCCGCCGGTTTTTTGCGGCGTTGGGCGGGCGATGGCTTGATCAAAGAAGTAATGCGCACCGAGGGCTGAAAATTACGGATGTTGTTCTAACCACTGCTCCGCTTGCCGCTGCGCCTCGTCGATCTGCTCGGGCGTCATCTGCTTGGCGAGCGACGTCTTAAAGCGCAGCGCCACCGGCTCGCCTTTCGCAACGGCGATGGTGTACCACATATAAGCCATAATAAAATCCTGCGGTACGCCCTTGCCGACCTCATATAAGGTGGCGAGATAATATTCCGCCTTGCCCAGTCCTTGTTCCGCCGCCTGGCGATACCACTTCACGGCCTCGGCGTGATTTTTCTCGACGCCGCCGATGCCCGAGTGATACATCAAGCCTACACTCCACTGCGCCTCGGCGTGATTCTGGCGCGCCGCCTCGCGAAACCAGCGCAGCGCTTCGGCGTCGTCCTGCGGCACGCCCTCGCCCATGCGATAGTGCGTGCCGAGCCGGAACTGCGCCTCGGCAAAGCCCTGCGCGGCGGCCTTGGCGTACCAGTGAACGGCCTGCGCGAAATTCTGCTTGCCGCCGACGCCGTTCGCGTAATCCACCGCTAGTTGATACTGCGCAAGCACGTCGCCTTGCTGCGCGGCTTTTTCGAACCATTGCGTGGCGGCTTGATAATCCCGCGTTACGCCCTGGCCGTAGAAATACGCGAAGCCGAGCAACAACTGCGCGCGCGCGTCGTTCGCCTCGGCTTGCTTCGTGAGATCGGGGATTTTTTCCGCCGTGAGCGCAGCGACGTCGCCGGCGATTTCTTCGGCGTGTTTTTTATAATCCATTTGCGCGGCGCCGGCGCCGGCGGGAAACAACAGGGCGGCGATTAAAATTGTGCGAGGAACGTAAATTTTAAAAAACATAGCAACCTCTCGGGTTATTCCATGTTATACGTTTCTTATTATCTTATCCGCACCGATGTACTTTTGCAGCACGCTTGGAATGGCGATATTTCCTTCCCGGTCTTGATAGTTTTCCATGATCGCCACCAGCGTGCGGCCTACCGCGAGGCCGGAGCCGTTCAGCGTATGCACGAGTTCGGGCTTGCCGGTTTCCGGGTTGCGCCAGCGCGCTTGCATGCGGCGCGCCTGAAAATCCTCGAAATTACTGCACGATGAAATCTCGCGGTAACGCCGCTGGCTCGGCAGCCAAACCTCGATGTCATAAGTCTTGGCGGCGGCGAATCCCATGTCGCCGGTGCACAGCGTCACCACGCGATAGGGGAGTTCGAGTTTTTGCAACACCGTCTCGGCGTGCGCGGTGAGCGCCTCCAGAGCTTGATAAGACTCCTGCGGACGCACGATTTGCACCAATTCCACTTTTTCGAATTGATGCTGACGGATCATGCCGCGCGTATCCTTTCCATACGAACCGGCTTCGCTGCGGAAGCAGGGTGTATGGCAGACATATTTGCGCGGCAGATAATTCGCTTCGATGATGATGTCGCGGACGATGTTCGTCACCGGCACCTCGGCGGTGGGGATCAGATAATAATTCTGCTCGCCCTTGAGCGCGAACAAGTCTTGCTCGAATTTTGGCAATTGCCCCGTGCCGCGCAGGCTGTCGGCGTTCACCAAATACGGAACATACGTCTCCGTGTAGCCGTGCTCTTGCGTGTGTAAATCCAGCATGAATTGAATGAGCGCGCGATGCATGCGCGCGAGCGGGCCGCTCATCACCACAAAGCGCGCGCCGCTGATCTTGGCGGCGGCGTCGAAATCCATCTGACCCAGCGCCGCGCCGAGATCGACGTGGTCTTTCGGTTCAAAGTCGAATGTGCGCGGGGCGCCCCAACGCCGCATCTCCACGTTGTCGTGCTCGCTCTTGCCCACCGGCACGCTGGCGTGCGGAAGATTCGGAATGCCGAGCAGGAGATCATCGAGTTGCGCTTGAATGTCCGCCAGGCGCGCCTCGGCGGCCTTGAGCTTGTCGCTCAGTTCGGCGGCGGCGGCGAGCAACGGCGCGGCATCCTGGCCTTGCGCCTTGGCCTTGCCGATGGCCTTGGCGCCGGCATTGCGCTCGGCCTGGAGTTTTTGCACGGCCACCTGCACGTCCTTGCGGCTCGCTTCGAGCTGTTCGATGCGCGCAACGTCCAGCTGCATGCCGCGCGTGGCCAGCCGCGCAGCGACCTGATTAAGGTCCTGGCGTAGTAAGCGGGAATCGAGCATCTGTCAGTCGTTCGATCCGGCTTCGGCTTGCTTGAAGCGCTGTTCCTGGCTCTGCGTGTACGAGTCGCCTTCCAGCATCAGCATGGTCCAGCCCAGCAGCCTGCACGGCATGAGGTCTTCGTGAAAGGCGTCCACGAACATTTGCGCGCGGCATGTCTCCTCGAAAAACTCGACCATGAGTGATTTTTTCTCGGTCGACGGCAAGCGCTTGCCGTCCGCGTCGAGAGCGGGCCGCACTTCGAATATATTGACATCGCCGCCCGGGCCGAAGTCGTCGATAGCCGCCAAGACGCGCTCCAGGTGCGCTTCGTCATTGGGGATGTAAATACGTACCATGGCAACATCCAGGGTTTTCATACGCGTTCCTTTTGCGAGGTTGATCGATGGATAGGATTATAAACGAAGATTACATTCGATTATTCACACTAAGTTCCGCGGGCCAACTCACGATATGGCCCGGCTCGACGATGTGGTTGAGCAGGGCGATGATCTCTTGCGCCTTGGCGGGTTCGTCGAAAAACTCAATCACAACCGGTAGATTGAGCGACATATCCACCAGCGTGGAGGCGTGCATCACGCCCGACTTGCCGAAGCCGGCGATACCGCGAAACACCGTCACGCCGCGCACCTTGCCGCGATCATGCAAGTGACGCAGCACCTTGTCCAGGTGATCTTGTTCCTCGGTGAGATACACGCGCACCACGGTCACCGGCACGGTGCTCATAGTTGCCTCCCGGCGATCACGCCCAGCCACGTCGCGCCCACGCATAGCGCCACGCTCGCTATAACATTGAGCACAGCTTTAAAATGCGCGCCTTCCTCGATCAAGTTCACGGTCTCCATGGAAAACGCGGAAAACGTCGTGAAACCGCCCAGCACACCGATCAGCAATGCCGCGCGCCACACCGGACCCAGGCTCAGGCGCTCGGTAAGCAGCACGAACAGCGCGCCCATCAGCAAACAGCCCAGCACGTTCACCAGCAGCGTGCCGTAGGGAAAATTGCGCCCCAGCAGCGCATACACGCCGCTCGACATCCAAAAGCGCAGCAACGAACCGACGGCGCCGCCCGCGGCGATGGCCAGGGCTTGGCTCATGGTGCGTGATCTCTATTTTTTCTCATCGGATTTTTTACGTGCCGTTTTGTCCAGCTCGCGCAAGTGCGCCAGTTTCTCGCCGATCTTCAATTCCAAGCCGCGCTCGACGGGATAATAATATCTTTTTTCGCCCAGTTCTTCAGGAAAATAACGCTCACCCGCGGCGTAGCCCTCGAATTCATTATGGGCATAACGATAGTCCTTGCCATAGTCGAGATTTTTCATGAGCCGCGTGGGCGCGTTGCGCAAGTGCAGCGGCACCTCCAAGGAACCTGAATTGCGCGCGTCTTCGCGGGCCGCGTTGAAAGCGTTATAAACGGCGTTGCTTTTGGCGGCGCAGGCCAGATATACCACGGCCTGCGCAATGGCCAATTCACCTTCCGGGCTGCCCAAGCGCTCCTGCGCATCCCAGGCGTTGCGCGCGATCTCCAGGGCGCGCGGGTCGGCGTTGCCGATGTCCTCGCTCGCCATGCGCAGCACGCGCCGCGCGATGTACAGAGGATCGCAACCGCCGTCCAACATGCGCGCCAGCCAGTAGAGCGCGGCGTCGGGCGATGAGCCGCGCACCGATTTGTGCAGCGCGGAAATCTGATCGTAAAACGCCTCGCCGTATTTATCGAAACGCCGCAACGCGCCGCCGCTCAACACCTCGTTCAACAATTCTTCGGTGATAACGCCGCCGTCACCCTGCGGCTCGGCCAAATCGGCGGCGATTTCCAGCAGATTCAACGCACGCCGCGCGTCGCCGTCGGCGGCCAGCGCCAGGCGCTCGCGTAACTCATCGGCCATGCGCAAATTCTGCGCGCCCAAGCCGTGCTCGGCATCGCGCAGCGCGCGATCGATCACCGCGCGGATGTCCGTAGCTTGCAGACTCTTCAACACGTACACGCGCGCACGCGACAACAGCGCGTTGTTCAATTCAAACGAGGGATTTTCCGTAGTGGCGCCGATGAACGTAAACGTGCCGTTTTCCACGTACGGCAGAAAGGCGTCCTGCTGCGCTTTATTGAAACGGTGCACCTCGTCCACGAACAGCACCGTGCCTTGTCCGAGCTTACGCGCCTGCTCGGCCTTGGCGACCATCTCGCGGATATCCTTCACGCCCGCCAGCACCGCCGACACGCTCAAAAACTGCGCATTGGAGCGCTGCGCGATGAGCCGCGCCAGCGTGGTCTTGCCGGTGCCCGGCGGTCCCCAAAACACCATCGAATGCAACCGCCCCGCCTCAATGGCCAGCCGCAACGGCTTACCCGGCCCCAACACATGCGCCTGCCCAACAAAATCCTCCAGCCGCTGCGGGCGCATACGGTCGGCGAGGGGGCGGTAATGGTCCACTGGGTTCGGCATAGAGTGTTTGTGCTTACGGTTCGTCTAGTTTAAACTAAGTTTAGCTTAGTTTAATTTAAAGGTGACATCATGCAGCAAATTAATATTCACGAGGCGAAAAGCCAACTTTCCCGGCTGGTGGAGCTGGCCGCCCATGGTGAGGAAATTATCATCGCCAAGGCCGGAAAACCCATCGCGCGCTTGGTAGCGTACCGCCCTCACGCCAAGCCGCGCAAGCCCGGCCTGCTGCGCGGCAAGGTTCGCATACGCAAGGATTTCGATGCGCCGCTGCCGGAAGGGTTGTTTTCCACCTTTGATGACGTACCTTAAAGATGCGTCTGCTATTGGATACGCACGTTTTATTATGGTGGCTTGCGGATGATGCGCGGCTGAGTAAGCCTGCACGCCGCTTAATCGCCGATGTAGATAACGTGGTCTTCGTCAGTGCCGCAAGCATTTGGGAAATCGCCATCAAGGCGGCATTGGGGAGATTAAAGATCGATCCGACACTTTTGCAACCGGCCATTGAAGAGAGCGGATTTCTATCCTTGCCCGTTTCGGCGGATCACGCCGTGAGCGTTTTCAATTTACCGCCGCTGCATAGTGACCCTTTTGACCGCATGTTGATCGCGCAAGCGCGTGCCGAGCAATTGAAACTGGTAAGTTGTGATGCAAGGCTTTCCGAGTACGGCGTCGACATGGTGGAAAGAAGCCAAATATAAAATATAATGGCTATCATACCTAGTCGGCTTCGTCCCCTTCTCCCTCCGGGAGAGGGATTGGGGATGAGGGAAATGAGGGGCTATAGTTTTATTTTGTTAGACGCTCTAAGGCAGTAGAAGAGAAAACATCAAAATACAAGACTTGACCCTATTGTATTGTGACCCTATTGTATTGCTTCTATTGTATTGCTTTATGCTTTACGCTTTACGCTTGCCTTGCAGGTTGTTGTCCGTTAGCTGCTGAAAAACAGGGCGAAGATCCCAAAGGCCATTGCGGCGATTCCCAGGGCGAGTATCATCCAGTCGCCACGGGCCAGGCTAGGCTCAAGCGTGGCTTGATCAGGCTGATCGGGGTTGTAATATACGAGCACTTTGGCGCCGACAGGGTATTTTCCGGCATAGCTGGCGGCGAGCTCCGGCGATGCATTGGCGCCGTCCGGAAACTCCAAGGCGCGCCGATAAGTGTGCGTGCCCACCGTGTAGCTGAATAGAATGTGCGGCAGCAGGTCGTTGGCTTCTGACGCAGGCACGGATTGTTCAATGGCCCCTTCAACCGTGGGCCAGCGCCGCGTTTTTCGCGCCTTGGCGATAATGGACCAGCCCCACAGGGCAGCAATAAAACCGGCGATGATGAAGAGGCCGAGAATGATCACATATGGGTTGAGAGAGGTCACGGTAGGCTTACCCTGATTTAACGGACACTCGGAATGGGGTTTTGGACTTCCCCCGGTCTAGTGGACACCTCCAGCTTATAATTCGAGCATAGGAGGAAGATCCATGAGCAGTCAACGCTATTCACCGGAATTTAAAGACGAAGCAGTTCGTCAGATCGTCGAACGTG
>JBFLZV010000010.1:0-42448 GCA_040756035.1 Pseudomonadota bacterium | reverse complement strand
AGGAGCAATATATTTTAGTCACGCGCAGTTATCCGGACCTGGCGCCGCGGCGCATCGTGCACGAAGTGATCCGGCGCATGATCAACCGCCAGATCGTCGATCTCACCGAGGAGAGTCGCGCGCGTAGCGCGCGCGCGGCGCCCGCCGGCATCGAGGAGGTGCGCGCGCAGCACGAACCGCTGATCGGCTTCAGCGAATCGATGCGCGCGCAAAGTCTGGAACTGAAACGCTTTCTGCGCAAGCATCTCTACCACCATTACCGCGTGCGGCGCATGACCTCCAAAGCGGCGCGCATCCTCAGCGCCTTGTTCGAAGCCTTCATGACCGACCCCGGCCTGCTGCCGCCGGAACCCGCGCGCAACGTGGAGACGCTGGAACAAGCCCACGGTCCGGCGGGCCGCGCGCGCGCCGTGGCCGACTACATCGCCGGCATGACCGACCGCTACGCCATCGCCGAATACGACAAGGTCTACAGCCCCGCGCAACTCACTTAATTCCCGCCGCAATGCATTGAAGCCTCTTGGCTTAAGGTATAAACTAGTAGGTCGCCCTATTTACTTTATATATCCGCGCGACCGTACCTAAGTGAACCCTACTAGCCACGCACTCACCTCCGGGCTGTACCGCCCCGCTTTTGAAAAAGACAACTGCGGCTTCGGGCTCATTGCTCAAATGGACGGCAAGGCCAGCCACTGGCTGGTGCAAACCGCCATCGGTTCGCTCGCCTGCCTGACCCACCGTGGCGCCATCGCGCCGGACGGCAAGACCGGCGACGGTTGCGGCTTGTTGTTCAAAAAACCCGACGAGTTTTTCCGCGCGCTCGCGCACGAGCAGCGCATCGATCTGGCGTCCGGTTACGCCGTGGGCATGGTGTTCCTCCATCCAAACGCCGCCCCGGCGTCGCGCGCCCGCGCGCATCTGGAAGAAGAACTGCGCAAGGAGGGACTGCGCGTCGCCGGCTGGCGCCGCGTGCCGACCAATGCAGACGCCTGCGGCGCGGATGCGCTCAAAACGCTGCCGGTCATCGAGCAAATCTTCGTCAACGCGCCACGGGATTTGAGCGACGCCGATTTCGAGCGCCGTCTGTACATCGCGCGCCGGCGCGCCGAAAAAATCATCACCGCCGACGACGATGTCTTTTACATACCGAGCCTGTCGGCGCGCGTGATCGCTTACAAGGGCTTGGTGATGCCGGCCAATCTGCCGGTGTTCTATCCTGATTTGAACGACGCGCGCTTCGCCTCCGCGCTGTGCGTCTACCACCAGCGCTTCTCCACCAACACCTGGCCGCAGTGGCGCCTGGCGCAGCCGTTCCGCTATCTCGCGCACAACGGCGAGATCAACACCATCCAGGGCAATCGTTACTGGTCGATGGCGCGCAGCCAAAAATTCGCCACGCCGCTCATTCCCAACATGGACGACGTGCGCCCGCTGGTGTCGATGACCGGCTCCGATTCGCTGAGCCTCGACAACATGCTCGAGGCGCTGCTGGCCGGCGGCATTGATCTGTTTCACGCCATGCGCCTGCTCATTCCGCCCGCCTGGCAGAACGACGCCACGCTGGACCCCGACCTGCGCGCGTTTTATGAATACAACTCCCTGCACATGGAGCCGTGGGACGGCCCCGCCGGCATCGTACTCACCGACGGCCGCTACGCGGTGTGCGCCATGGACCGCAACGGCCTGCGCCCGGCGCGCTACGTGATCACGCGCGACCGCCACATCACGCTCGCCTCGGAGACCGGTGTGTACGATTACACGCCCGACGAAGTCGTGGCCAAGGGCCGCCTGAAACCCGGCCAGATGATCGCGGCGGACACCGCCACCGGCAAGTTGCTGCTGCCGGAAGACATCGACAACCGGTTGAAAAACCGCCATCCCTACCGCGCCTGGCTGGCGCAGCACGCCCAGGAGCTCGGCACGGCGGACGTTGCGCATGAGGCGTGGGACGAGGCGACGTTGCTCGCCTATCAGAAACTTTTCCAAGTGAGCTTCGAGGAGCGCGACCAAGTGTTGCGCGTACTCGCGGAGAGCGGCCAGGAGGCGGTCGGCTCCATGGGCGACGACACACCCATGGCCGTGCTGTCGCATCTGGCGCGCCCGCTGTACGATTATTTCCGCCAGCAATTCGCGCAGGTCACCAACCCGCCGATCGATCCGCTGCGCGAACAGATCGTCATGTCGCTCAACACCTGCTTCGGGCGCGAGCGCAATCTGTTCGAGGAAGGCGCGGAGCACGCCAAGCGCGTGAAGGCCGCCTCGCCGGTGCTGTCCGCAGGGCAGTTCCAACAACTGTTGAATCTCGGCGCCGACTACGCCGTGCAGCGCATCGATCTATATTATCCTGCAAGCGGCGACGCACAAGGATGTGCTGGTGTCGCGGGAGGCAGGAAGCCGGAAGCGACCAACTTGCGCGATGCACTGTATGCGCTGTGCGATCAAGCCGTTGCGGCGGTGCGCGGCGGCAAGGTCATCCTGGTGCTGTCCGACCGCGACGCCAGCCGCGACCGCATTCCTATACACGCCCTGCTCGCCACCGGGGCGGTGCATCATCGTTTGATACGCGAGGGCCTGCGCTGCGACGCCAATATCGTGGTGGAAACCGGCACGGCGCGCGACCCACATCACTGTGCGGTGCTGATCGGCTACGGCGCGACGGCGGTGTATCCGTATCTCGCCTACGAATGCCTGCGCGACATGATGCGCACGGGTGAGATTACGGCTAAAGACGCCGACAAGGTGCTCACCAACTACCGCAAAGGCATTGACAAGGGCCTGTACAAAATCATTTCCAAGATGGGTATTTCCACCATCACCAGCTACCGCGGCGCACAGTTGTTCGAGGCGGTGGGCCTACACGATGAAGTCATTGATCTGTGCTTCACCGGCACCGTGAGCCGGTTGCGCGGCGCGAATTTCGCCGACCTGGAGGACGACCAGCGCAAACTCGCGCGCGCGGCCTGGAATCCGCGCAAACCGTTGGCGCAGGGCGGGTTACTCAAGTACGTGCACGGCGAGGAATACCACTGCTACAATCCGGACGTGGTGATGACGCTGCAAGCCGCGGTAAAGAGCGGTGATTACCGCACGTACCAGGAATTCGCGCGGCTCGTGAACAACCGCCCGGTGGCTACGCTACGCGACCTGTTGGCGTTGCGCGAGGACGTCGAGCCCATCGCGCTCGACGAGGTCGAGCCCATCGAGGCCATCCTGCCGCGCTTTGACTCCGCCGGCATGTCACTCGGCGCGCTGTCGCCCGAGGCGCACGAAGCCCTGGCCGTCGCCATGAACCGTCTCGGCGGGCGCTCCAATTCCGGCGAGGGCGGCGAGGACCCGCGCCGCTACGGCACCGAGAAAACCTCCAAGATCAAGCAAGTCGCCGCGGGGCGCTTCGGCGTCACACCCGCTTATTTGGTCAACGCCGAAGTGCTGCAAATCAAAATCGCGCAAGGCGCCAAGCCCGGCGAGGGCGGCCAGTTGCCCGGCGAGAAGGTCAACAACATGATCGCCGAGCTGCGTTACGCGCGCCCCGGCGTGTCGCTCATCTCGCCGCCGCCGCATCACGATATTTATTCCATCGAGGATTTGGCGCAACTGATCTTCGACCTGAAACAAATCAATCCCGCCGCGCTAGTGTCGGTGAAGCTGGTCGCCGAGGCCGGCGTCGGCACGGTGGCCGCGGGCGTGGCCAAAGCCTACGCCGACCTCATCACCATTTCCGGCTACGACGGCGGCACCGGCGCGAGCCCCTTAACTTCGGTGAAATACGCGGGCAGCCCGTGGGAACTGGGCTTGAGCGAAACGCACCAGACGCTGCGCGCCAACGATTTGCGCGACAAGGTGCGCCTGCAAACCGACGGCGGACTCAAGACCGGCTTGGACGTCGTCAAGGCCGCCATCCTCGGCGCGGAGAGCTTCGGCTTCGGCACCGGCCCGATGGTGGCGCTGGGCTGCAAATACTTGCGCATCTGTCACCTCAACACCTGCGCCACCGGCGTGGCCACGCAGCACGACGGGCTGCGCAAGGAACACTTCATCGGTCTGCCGGAAATGGTGCAGAATTATTTCAAATTCGTCGCGCAGGAAACGCGCGAGTGGCTGGCCAAGCTCGGCGTGAAAACCCTGGCGCAACTCATCGGGCGCACCGATCTGCTGCACGCGCTCGCCGGCACGACGCCCAAGCAGCAGCGCCTTGATCTCGCGCCGCTGTTGTCCAAAGCCGGCGTGCCGGACGACAAACCGCAATACTGCGTCGAACCGCACAACACGCCGTTCGACAAGGGCGAACTGGCCGAGCGCATGGTGCGCGACGCCGCGGACGCCATCGCGCACAAGCGCGGCGGCGAATTCAGCTACCACGTGCGCAACGTGCACCGCTCCATCGGCGCGCGCCTGTCCGGCGAGATCGCGCGCCGCCACGGCAACCAAGGCATGGCGTCCGCGCCCATCACCGTGCGCCTGCAAGGCTCGGCGGGACAGAGCTTCGGCGTGTGGAACGCCGGCGGTCTGTACATGTATCTGGAAGGTGACGCCAACGACTACGTAGGCAAGGGCATGGCCGGCGGCAAGCTCACGCTGTATCCGCCGCGCGAGAGCCGCTTCAAGAGCAACGAGACCGTCATCATCGGCAACACCTGTCTTTATGGCGCGACGGGCGGCAAACTGTTCGCGGCGGGCCTGGCCGGCGAGCGCTTCGCGGTGCGTAACTCCGGCGCGCAGGCGGTGGTGGAAGGCATCGGCGATCACGGTTGTGAATACATGACCGGCGGCGTGGTGGCGGTGCTGGGCGACGTAGGCTTGAACTTCGGCGCGGGCATGACCGGCGGCTTCGCCTTCGTGCTGGATTTGCACGACCATTTCGAGCAGCGCTACAACCCGGAACTCATCGACATCCACCGCATCCACACACCCGGCATGGAGGCGCATTACGCGTTCCTGCGCAACCTTATCAAAGAATTCGTCGCGGAAACCGGCAGCCTGTGGGGACAAACCATTCTCGACGACTTCGCCGCGGTCGCCGCCAAATTCTGGCTCATCAAGCCCAAGGCCGCCAAACTCGAACACCTGCTCGAGCAACCGCGCGCGCGCATGCACGACGAAGTCGTCCCCGTGTACGCCGCCGCGGCGCGCTAACCTTCTATTTAAATTTTTCTCATGCCGAATTATTTTCAATTCCTCGATATCGCGCGCCAAGACCCGGCTAAAACCGCCGCCGACGTGCGCGTCCGCCAGTTCAAGGAGATTTACGGACAGTTCGACGCGCAAGGCGCCAGCCAGCAAGCGGGGCGTTGTCTCGCCTGCGGCAATCCCTATTGCGAATGGAAGTGCCCGGTGCACAATTACATTCCCAACTGGCTGAAGCTCATCAATGAGGGGAATCTGTTCGAGGCCGCGGAACTCTCGCACAAAACCAACTCGCTGCCGGAAGTGTGCGGCCGCGTGTGCCCGCAAGACCGCCTGTGCGAAGGCGCGTGCACGTTGAACGACGGCTTCGGCGCGGTCACCATCGGCGCCATCGAAAAATACATCACTGACGAAGCGGTCAAGCAAGGCTGGCGCCCCGACATGTCGGGCGTGGTGGACACCGGCAAGCGCGTCGCGGTGGTCGGCGCGGGCCCGGCGGGCCTCGGCTGCGCCGATGTGCTGGTGCGCAACGGCGTCCAGCCGGTGGTGTTCGACCGCTACGAAGAAATCGGCGGCCTGCTCACCTTCGGCATCCCGCCGTTCAAATTGGAAAAAGAAGTCGTCAAGACGCGCCGCCGCTTGATGGAAGAAATGGGCGTGCGCTTCGTGCTCAACACCGAAATCGGCAAGGACATTCCGCTGCAAAAACTGCTCGACGACTACGACGCCGTGTTCCTGGGCATGGGCGCGTACACCTACATGAAGGGCAATTTCCCCGGCGAAAACCTGCCCGGCGTGTACGAGGCCCTGCCCTATCTCATCTCCAACGTGAACCGCACGCTGGGGCTGGAGCGCAATCCCGCCGACTTCATCGACATGCGCAACCAGCGCGTGGTGGTGCTGGGCGGCGGCGACACCGCCATGGACTGCAACCGCACCGCCATCCGCCAGGGCGCGGCCGGCGTCACCTGCGCCTACCGGCGCGACGAGGCCAACATGCCCGGCTCGCGGCGCGAGGTGGCCAACGCCAAGGAAGAAGGCGTGCAGTTCGTGTGGAACTGCCAGCCCGTGGAAATCATCGGCAACGGCAAAGTGGAAGGCGTGAAGCTCGTCACCACCGTGCTCGGCCCGCCCGACGCGCGCGGCCGACGCGTGCCGGAAGTCATCCCCGGCAGCGAACAACTCATCCCCGCCGATCGCGTCATCATCGCGTTCGGTTTTCGCCCTAACCCCGCGCCGTGGTTCGCCGACTTCAACATCGCGCTCGACGCGCAAGGCCGCGTCAAGGCGCCCGCCAACGGCGCCTACAAGCACCAAACCACCAACCCCAAAATTTTCTCCGGCGGCGACATGGTGCGCGGTTCGGACTTGGTGGTCACGGCGGTATTCGAAGGCCGCGAGGCGGCGCAGGGGATTTTGGATTATTTGGAAGTTTGAAACTCAGCTCGCGCGCTTTACCTTCGTTATAACATAAGTTATACTTCGTTATAACTATTGTTATAGAGGTATTTATGCTCAAGGCCAAGCTGACCACGGTGGGAAATTCCACCGGTGTGATCCTGCCGAAAGAGGCGCTGGCGAAATTACGCGCCGAAAAGGGCGATGAGGTGTTTCTGATCGAGACGCCTTCCGGCTATGAGATCACCACGTACGATCCGGACTTCGAACGCCAAATGAAACTGGCCAGGCAGGTCATGCGCCGCTACCGCAACGCCCTGCGCGAATTGGCCAAGTGAAGTCGCCGCGCTGGGTGAGCCGCCAAGTCGTGCTGGCCTTGCACAGGGAATCCATTGCAACGTTCGGCGGCGGTGACGGTATACGCGACGAAGGCCTGCTCGATTCGGCGCTGGCGCGGCCCGAAAATTTATTCTGTTACGGTACACCAACGCTGCATGAGCTTGCCGCGGCCTATGGCTACGGCCTGGCGAAAAATCATCCGTTTATCGACGGCAATAAGCGCACGGCGTTTCTCACCAGCGCGGTGTTTCTGATGGATAACGGCTTGCAGCCTCTGGTGAACGAGACCGACGTGGTGACCACCGTCACCGCGCTCGCGGCGAGCCGGTTAAGTGAAGCGGAATTCGCACGATGGCTCAAGCAGAGCTTTAAACCTATTAAGAAAAAACCCGTTAAATAAAACATGACCCCACTCAAAAACGACCGCCTGCTGCGCGCGCTGCTGCGCCAACCCGTTGATGTCACCCCGGTGTGGATGATGCGCCAGGCCGGGCGCTATTTGCCCGAATACCGCGCCACGCGCGCCAAGGCGGGCGACTTCATGACCTTGTGCAAGACGCCGGAACTGGCTTGCGAGGTGACGCTGCAACCGCTGGAGCGTTTTCCGCTCGATGCCGCGATTTTGTTTTCCGACATCCTGACCATTCCCGATGCGATGGGATTGGGCCTGTATTTCACCGAGGGTGAAGGTCCGCGCTTCAAGCATCCGGTGCGCAGCGCGCAAGACGTGAGCAAATTGGCCGTGCCCGATCCCGAACAAGAGCTGCGCTACGTGATGGACGCGGTGCGCCTGATCCGCCGCGAGCTGCACGGGCGCGTGCCGCTGATCGGCTTCGCCGGCAGCCCCTGGACGCTCGCCACCTACATGATCGAAGGCGCGGGCGGCAAGGAGTTCGCGCACAGCAAGCGTATGCTGTTCGACCAGCCCAAACTCATGCACCAATTGCTGGACGTCACGGCGCGCGCTGTGGCCGCTTACCTCAACGCCCAAGTCGCGGCCGGCGCGCAGGCGCTGATGATTTTCGATACCTGGGGCGGCGTGCTCACGCCGCGCGATTACAAGGAATTTTCGCTTAACTACATGCAGCGCATCGTTGAACAACTCACGCGCGAGCATGAGGGCCGGCGCGTGCCGGTGATTTTATTCACCAAGAACGGCGGACAATGGCTGGAGGCGATGGCCGCCACCGGCTGCGATGCGCTGGGCGTGGATTGGACGACGGACTTGGATGATGCGCGCGAGCGCGTGGGCGATAAAGTTGCACTGCAAGGCAATATGGATCCTGCGGTGCTGTACGCGCAACCCGCGCGCATCCGCGCGGAAGTGGAGACGATTCTAGCGAGCTACGGCAAAGGCAACGGCCACGTATTCAATCTGGGCCACGGCATTCACCAGCACGTGAATCCCGAACATGCCGCGGCATTTATCGACGCGGTACACGAGCTAAGCAAACCGTATCATCCATAGCTTGCATAAGCTCACGCGCTACTTCACCATGATCTTGATGGATTTTTCCGTACCGGTGGGAACGTGGTTTTTGTTAACCGCCTTGATGCCGAGAGTGCGTTCACCCGGAGCCAGGCGCGGCAGTTTGTATTCGCCTTTGAGGGTGCGCACCGGCTCGCCCTTGCCGTCCACTTCGATGTGAATATGGTTGTCTTCCGGGCCGGCCAGCGTAACTTCGTAGACCAGTTTGTTTTCCGCCGTGGCGTTGAGCGTGGCGCCGTCCTTGGGCGAAATGATCTTGATGGTGCTTTCCGCCGCATAAGCCGCTGGCGCGAAGGCGAGCAACACCGCAAACAGCAATATAATGCGATGGTGTTTCACGACTCCTCCTTTTTTCGATTTGAATTATCGTTGAAACCGTCCCGCTCGCCGGTGGTTTAAAACACTATTTACGATGCTATTTATAAACGAATAAATACTCCTGTATACCGTTGCGCAGCAAAAACGATTTATCGGTTCTGAAGCCCGGCATCATCTTGAGCAGGTTGACTTCGCGATAACGCGGATGCGGGCGTTCGATGCTGGACCCGGCGCCGTAGATTAATTTATCCTGACCGATGATGCGGTATTCGAGCGGTTGGCTCGGAATATTCACGCGCGTGGAAACCAGCGCGAACAAATAAGCGCCGGGATTGCAGAACTTACTCAGGCGCCCGATCAGCTGCTGCAACGGTTCGCGCGCCAGATAGTTGAACAAATCCCAGGTAAAAATCACGTCAAACCGCGTATCCGATCCGTAAGGCAGCAAACACTCGGTGATGTTTCTGTAAAAAACTTCTTCCGGTGACGGCGGCTCGTCCAACTCCTCCGCTTCGCGCTGCGCCGGCGCAGCGCTGGCCGACGCGGCGCGCAGACTCAAGGTGTAATAGAGGTCTTCGATATACACCTTACCCGCGTACTGGGAGCAAAAGTCGATGTTCTCCTGCAACGCCGGGCCGATATCCAGAAAGTGATAGCGCTTGTCCGGGCGCAGACGCTCGTTGAGCAGCTTGAGCGCCAGCGAATTTTGCACAAGTGCGGAGGGAACGCCAGCGGCGGCGTCTTCCTCTTCCGCGTAAATGTGCGAGGGAGATGAGCTCATAAGTGCGTGAGATGACGCGGTTCTTTAGGCTTGCCCCAACTTGCGTTAAAAAGCCCCGCCGACGCCGGCCTTGCCTTCCATCGCCGGACGCACTTTCTCTTGCGGCTTGCCCTCCATGTCGATGCTACCCTTGAACTTGGCGCCGTCCTCCAGCGTTACGCGCGGAGCGATGATGTCGCCGCGCACGTTACTCGACTTGCACAGTACGATCTGCTCTTCCGCGGTGAGCGTGCCCTGCACCTCGCCTTCGATGCTGATGACCTTGGCGTGCATGTCGGCGCGCACCACGCCTTTTCTGCCGACGGTGATCTTGTGCTGCTTGAGATCGACCTTGCCTTCGACGCGGCCTTCGATGGTCAAATCCTCGTCTCCGCTCAAGTCGCCCTTGATCGAGATCGACGGGCCGATGGTGGCGCGCTCATTGCGCGGTTCCGCCGTCGTAACGTTGGGACGGAGCATGGGCTCAGGCTGCATCTGACTGGCATCTTCTTTCTTCCACATGGAAACCCCCATAGTGACTGTGTGTTTACCCGCTCACTCTAATTAAGGCGCTCTGTAGAAGTCAAGGAGGCGCTTTGTTAGACTTATTCTATATGCGCACCAAGACCGCATTATTACGGCTGCTGGCGAAGGAAGGCTTCCATTCCGGCGCGCGCCTCGCCGCGCAGCTGGGTATCAACCGGGCGGCGCTGCGGCGTGACGTGCGCGCGCTACAACCGCTGCTGGATATCGAGGCGCGGCCCGGCAAGGGTTATCGTCTGCGCGGCGCGCTGGAGCTGCTGGACGGCGACGCCATACGCGCGGCACTGCCCTCGGCTATCCAGCCGTTGTTGTCGGAACTGGAAATCCTGGAAGAGGTCGACTCCACCAACCTTTATTTACTGCGCCGCGCTAAACTGGGCGCGGCCGGCGGCCACGCCTGCCTGGCCGAATGCCAGCGCGCCGGACGCGGCCGACATGGGCGTGTCTGGACATCGCCGTTCGGTACGAATATTTATCTTTCCGTATTGTGGCGCTTCGACGCAGCACCGGCTCCGGGCCTGAGTTTGGCCATGGGCGTGGCGGTGGCGCGCGCGCTGCGCGCGGCGGGCGTGAAAAATCCGGCGCTGAAATGGCCCAATGACGTGCTGTGGCAGGGACGCAAACTGGCGGGTATTTTAGTGGATCAAGTCAGCGCGGCGTTAGGAAGTTATTGCGTGATCGGCGTCGGCGTCAATACCGTCATGCCGCGCGCGGCCATCATCGATCAACCCTGGGTGGACATGCAGACCATTCTGGGCGCAGCGCCCGCGCGCAACCGCTGCGCCGCTCATCTCTTGGAACACGTGCTGGCGGCGTTACAAAAGTTTCAATACGGCGGACTTGTGAAATTCATGGAAGAATGGAACAGCTTGGACGCCTACGCCGGCAAACCGGTCAGCCTGCGGCGGCACGACAGCGAGACCAACGGCGTGGCGCTCGGTATCGACGCACACGGCGCATTGCGGCTGCGCGCGCGCGACGGACAAGTCCACTGTTACGCCTGCGGCGACGTCAGCCTGAGACCCTCCTCGACCGGCATAGTAGACGTTGCGCTTGAACACTGAATTCATTTTGGTATTGGACGTCGGCAACACCCGCGTCAAATGGGCCTGCCTCACGCCCGGCGGCCTGCAAGATTTCGGCGACGCGCCGCTCGGCGGCGCTGATCTAACGAGTTTAGTCACCGCCGCGTGCGCCCGGCATGGCCGACCCGCGCGGGTTGTGACATGCAACGTTGCCGGCGAGGAATGCGCGGCACGGCTGCGGGCGGCCACGGAAAAACATTGGGGCCTGCGCCCCGAGTTCGTCGCACCTGTGCGCAGCGCTTGCGGTGTGGTGAACGGCTATCGCGAACCGGAGCGGCTCGGCGCCGACCGCTGGGCGGCGTTGATCGCGGCGCGTCACCTGAACCTCGGCGCGGCATACATCGTGGATTGCGGCACCGCCGTCACGGTGGACGCACTCGACGCCGCCGGCGCACATCTGGGCGGCATCATCCTGCCCGGACTCGCGCTCATGCGTGCCGCGCTGAACACCCGCACGCGCGGAATAAATTACGCCGCGCCGCACGACAACACGCTCGACATCACGCCGCTGGCGCGCGATACTGCGAACGCCGTAGCCAGCGGCACGCTGTACGCCGTGGCGGCGGCCATCGATCGCGCCGCGACGGACATCGGTAACACGCTGCCCGACGCAGTCCGCATCATTACCGGCGGCGACGCCGAACATGTGCGGCCGCTGTTGGCCGGCGCTTGGCGGCATGAACCGCATCTGGTCTTACAAGGACTGGCTGTTATCGCACGAGACACGTCATGAAATGGTTATTTGGTTTGCTGTTAATACTGAATGTCGGTTTTTTTCTCTGGCAATTCAACAAAACCGAACAGCCCACGTTCACCGCGCCCGCGTCCGTCAGCCAGGACAACAGCAAACGCCTGATCCTACTGCGCGAACTCGACGCGGAACTTGCCAAGATGCCGCCGCCTGCACCCGCGACGACACCCAATGATTCCCCCATTCCTGTCTCGCCCGCGGATGCCGCCGTCCCGGCATCGCCGGAAAATCCAAGCGCGCCACCTCCGACACCGTTCTCAAGCAACACAACACAGCCCGGCACGGAACCGTCGACACCCACCGGCGTACAGTAAATTGCCTTCTCGTGGGCGGGAATCTAGAATGTGAACAATGAAGCACCGAACGCCTAATCATGGATGGTTGACAGACGTTCGAAAGTGATGCCCTGCCAAGGATGGCGCCGCTGAAGTTTACATTTGCTGGCGTAGCTCAGTTGGCTGAGCCGCGAAGCGGCGAAGGCCGACATACGGACGTGTCGGCGGGTGTACGAAAGGAAGGTGACGTCCTGCCAAGGATGGCGCCGCTGAAGTTTACATTTGCTGGCGTAGCTCAGTTGGTAGAGCAGCTGATTTGTAATCAGCCGGTCGGGGGTTCGATTCCTCTCGCCAGCTCCACAAGTTCGTAAAATCCATGCCCGCCAATCACGAAAACCACTTCGATTGCCCCATCTGCAAAATATCCAAGCCTTTGAGCGAAGCCGCGCACGGACAGATGGTGTATGGGCCGGTGGCGGAACTGATTCGGCGACAGCATTCGCATTGGAGCATAGAAGATTTGATTTGCACATCCTGCCTTAATCACTTTCGCGCCGAATACGTGCAGGACGTGCTGGAGGTGGAAAAAGGCGAACTCTCCGATCTCGAACAAGAGGTGGTGGAAAGTCTGCGCGAGCATGAATTGCTGGCGCGCAACATCAATGTGCAGTTCGATGAGCAGCTCACGCTCGGCGAGCGCGTCGCCGACAAAGTCGCCGAGTTCGGCGGAAGCT
This sequence comes from Pseudomonadota bacterium, assembly GCA_040756035.1. GTDB lineage: Bacteria > Pseudomonadota > Gammaproteobacteria > SURF-13 > SURF-13 > JBFLZV01. Next base: position 29,632 of record JBFLZV010000010.1, on the reverse strand, counting down.
GGCGGTTTATCTTTTTATTTTTCGCCGTGATCGTAGCGTGGATGGCGCTGAACGCCCGTGCGTTTCTTGCACAACCCTTCGATCCCTACCCCTACATTCTGCTCAACCTGATACTGTCCTGCATCGCAGCCTTGCAAGCGCCGATTATCATGATGAGCCAGAATCGCCAGGAGGCCAAGGATCGCCTGCGCGCGGAGCACGATTATCAAGTAAATTTGAAAGCGGAATTGGAAATACGCCATCTTAACGGTAAACTCGATTTATTGGTCACGCGCCAATGGCGGAGGCTTTTGGAAATTCAACGCATCCAGATAGAACTGATGGAAGACCTCGCTGCCAAAACGCAGTCGCACGAGAAATGATTACCAAATAGTGAATAAATTACTCAGGAGTCATAAAATAAGGCGGCAAATCTTTATGAGATGACTCCTGAGCAAAACCCTGTTCACTCCGCCCCTACCCCCGGATCGCGCCCGGGGGTATCTCTGCCCCCCCCTAAACAGGGGGCGAGGGCGAGCTGCAAAGCAGCGAACGACAAGCCAGGAGGGCTTGTCGGGACTTTTGAGCAGAGCAGGGATTGCGCCACGAGAAAGTAACATGGAGTGTAACCTTACTTACCGACTTATGAGTACTTAGCGGTCTCGAGGAAATACCTCTACGATCATGGAATACAAAGACTATTACAAGATACTCGGCGTGGAACGCAACGCCGACCAGGACGCTATTAAAAAAGCGTATCGCAAGCTCGCGCGCAAATATCATCCCGATGTGTCCAAGGAAAAAAATGCCGAGGAAAAATTCAAGGAAGTGGCCGAGGCGTACGAAGTGCTTGGAAACGCGGAGAAGCGCGCCGCTTATGACCAACTGGGCACGTACCAAGCTGGCCAAAGTTTTCGTCCGCCGCCCGATTGGGAACGTCAGTTCGGCTGGGGCGGCGGCGCCGATTATTCCGGCGTCGATTTCGGCGATTTGTTTTCCGAGCTGTTCGGCATGGGCACGCGGCCCGGCGGCGCGCGCACGCGCGGTATGCGCGGTATGCGCGGACAAGACTACGAAGCCACCGTGCACATCAGTCTGGAAGACGCCTATCGCGGCGCCGAAGTGAGCTTAGATCTCAGCGTGCCGGGCGCGGGCGGCGCGCGCGCGTCCAAGACCGTCAAGGTACGCATTCCCAAGGGCGCGACCGATGGTCAAAAGCTGCGCGTGCCCGGCAAGGGCGGCAAAGGCGCGGGCGGCGCACCGGACGGCGATTTGTATCTAAACATCGTGCTGCACCCGCACCCGCTATTCAGGGCCAGCGGGCACGACCTCTATCTGGACGTGCCGGTCACGCCGTGGGAAGCGGCGTTGGGCGCGAGCATCGAGGTGCCGACCATGGCCGGCAACGTGCGCCTCAAAATCAAACCGGGCGCGAAGGCGGGCCAGAAATTCCGGCTGGCCGGCAAGGGACTACCGAAGCCCGGCGGCGGCTACGGCGACTTCTACGCCGTGTTGCAAATCGTGACGCCCACGGTACTCAGCGACAAGGAGAAACGGCTGTTCGAGGAGCTCGCGCAAACTTCCACGTTCAACCCGCGCGCGCACTTCGGAGGATTGTCATCGTAACCGCGACGCAAATTTATTAACTCGGCGACAAAATATATCCGTATATTTTGTCGCCCTCGACCAGGTCGGTACACGCCCGGCCTGGTCTCGCGTGGCTTAGGGCCGCGTCAAGGCGTCCATGCCTTGAATTAACCGGCAATAAAGACCACCGAGTTAATAGGAACTTTTCATGCAAGGAGAGCACCATGCCATCACGCAAAGCATTATTGTTTTTTTCGATGCTATCCGCCGCGCCGATAGCGGCGGCGGACGAGTTCGCTCTCACCGTGCTCGCCGGCCAGAGCACGCGCAATCATTGGGAGGATTTTTTTATCTCACCCGACTCCTTGGATTTCGCCTCTTCCAGCCTGCTGCTGGGGGCGTTGTCCACGCCGCTGGCGCGCTATCGGGATAACGCTCTCACTTTGGAATTCGAGGGACAAGTGGCCAAGCACTTCGGCGATCAAACGCACTGGGAAGTAAACGCGCCGCTGGTGACGCGCTGGCATCGCTTTCCCTGGAACCGCACGGTGGCCACCACCGCCGCCTTCGGCGTAGGGCCTTCGTGGTCCAGCCGCACGCCGCCGCTGGAAGTGGAGATCGACGGCGACAGCCAGCCCTGGCTGATCCACTGGTTTATGGAGGTGACGCTGGGACCGCCGGATACGGAATGGTCGGCGGCGCTGCGTTTACACCACCGCTCCACGGGGTTCGGCTTGATGGGCGACAGCGGTGGTCTCAACACCTTGACGATCGGCGTCAGACGCACATTTGATTAACTGCTCAACCCGCGCGCCAGATCGGCTTTGAGATCGTTCACGTCTTCCAAGCCTACGCCGATACGGATCAAACCTTCGCTGATGCCAGCCGCGGCGCGCGCATCGGGTGTAAGGCGATGGTGCGTGGTGGAGGCGGGATGCGTGATAGTGCTCTTGCTGTCGCCGAAGGTGGCGGTAATGGAAATCACACGCACGGCGTCGATAACTTTCCATGCCGCCTCGCGTCCGCCGCGCACCTCGAACGCCAGCACGCCGCCGAACGCTGATTGTTGGCGCGCGGCCAAGGCGTGCTGCGGGTGCGATTTGAGTCCGGGATAATGCACGCGCGCGACGGCGGGTTGCTTTTCCAACCATGTCGCCAATTCCAGCGCGCCGGCGCTGTGCGCCTGCATACGCAGCCGCAATGTCTCCAAGCCCTTGAGATAAATCCACGCGTTGAACGGACTCATGCTCGGCCCGGCGGTGCGCAGGAAGCCGTAGATGTCGCCGCCGACCAACTTTTGGCTGCCGATTACCGCGCCGCCCACGCCGCGCCCTTGGCCGTCGATATATTTACTCGCCGAGTGCACGACGATGTCGGCGCCGAGCGCGAGCGGCTGTTGCAGCGCAGGCGTGCAAAAGCAGTTGTCCACCACCAGCAAACAACCATGGCGGTGCGCGATGTCCGCGAGCGCGGCGATATCGGCGATTTCCAACAGCGGATTGGACGGTGTCTCCACGAACAGCAACTTCGTCTCGGGGCGAATCGCCTGCTCCCAGGCGCGCAAATCCGCCTGCGCCACGAACGTGGTGCTTACCGCGAAGCGTGCGAAAATGTTTTCCAGCAGAATGATGGTGGGGCCGAACAAGCTGCGCGAGGCGACGATGTGATCACCGGCCTTGAGCAGGCCCATACAGGTAGTGAGGATCGCGGCCATGCCGGAGCTGGTTGCCACGCAACGCTCGCCGCCCTCCAGACTCGCCAGGCGCTGCTCGAACATGCGCACCGTGGGATTGGTAAAGCGCGAATAAATATTGCCCGGCTCGCTGCCGGCGAAACGCGCCGCCGCCTGCGCCGCGCTGTTGGCGACGAAACTCACCGTGGGAAAGATCGGCTCGGACTGCTCGCCTTCCGGCGTGCGCACCTGCCCGCCGCGCACCGCGCGCGTGTCGAAGCCGTATTCCGCGCTTTGTTCCGATGTGTCGCTATGATCTTTCATAAAATAGTGAGGGGTAAGGAGTGAGGCGTGAGGAGTAACCCCTTCACACATCACTCTTCACCCCTCACTCCTCACTATTTTTCAAGCCGTATTATACAGATCAATCGAGCTATCGAGAGTAGCTTCGCTCTGCGATTTCACTTTGGCGGCGTCGCAGCGCAGTTGTTCCAAGTGGTCGAGATAAGGCTGATCGACGCCGCCGGTGACGTACTCGCCGCTGAAACAGGAGCTGTCGAAACGCTCGATCTTGGGATTGCCTGCCTGCACCGCCTCCTCCAGGTCGGCCAAATCCTGATACACCAGCCAATCCGCGCCGATGGCCTGCGCGATTTCGCGTTCGCTGCGGTTATGCGCGATCAACTCGTGCGCGGACGGCATGTCGATGCCGTACACGTTGGGGTAGCGCACCGCCGGCGCCGCCGAGGCGAAGTACACTTTTTTCGCACCGGCCTCGCGCGCCATTTGGATAATCTGCTGCGAGGTGGTGCCGCGCACGATGGAATCGTCCACCAACAGCACGTTCTTACCTTGGAATTCCATGTCGATGGCGTTGAGTTTCTGGCGCACCGATTGGCGACGCTGTTTCTGTCCGGGCATGATGAAGGTACGCCCGATGTAGCGGTTCTTTACGAAACCCTCGCGGTAAGCGACGCCGAGTTCGTAGGAAAGCTGCAACGCCGCGGTGCGGCTGGTGTCCGGAATCGGGATAATCACGTCGATGTCATGATTGGGGCACTCGCGCAAAATCTTGCGCGCCAGTTTTTCACCCATGCGGATGCGCGCCTGGTACACGGACACGCCGTCGATAATGGAATCGGGGCGCGCCAGATACACGTATTCGAAAATGCACGGCGAATGAGTGGGACGCTCGGCGCATTGGCGCGTGTGCAATTCGCCGGAGGCGGAGATAAACACCGCCTCGCCCGGCGCGACGTCGCGCACCAGGTCGAAGCCCAGCGCGTTCATCGCCACGCTTTCCGAGGCGATCATATATTCGGGGCCCTGATCGGTTTCGCGCTTGCCGAACACCATGGGGCGGATGCCGTACGGGTCGCGGAAGCCGACGATGCCGTAGCCGGTGATCATGGCGACCGCGGCGTAACTGCCGCGGCAGCGGCGGTGCACGCCCTGCACGGCGCTGAAAATATCGTCGGCGTCGATACGCAATTTACCCAGGTGCTGCAACTCCTGCGCGAACACGTTGAGCAGCACTTCGGAATCGGAATCGGTGTTGATGTGGCGCAGTTCGTCGCGGAACACGTCTTGCTTGAGCTCCTCGGCGTTGGTCAAGTTGCCGTTATGCGCCAGGCTCACACCGAACGGCGAGTTGACATAGAACGGCTGCGCCTCCGCGGACGACGAACAACCCGCGGTCGGATAACGCACGTGGCCGATGCCCATGTGACCGGGCAGCTTGAGCATGTGGCGCGTATGGAACACGTCGCGCACCAGGCCGTTGTCCTTGCGCATGTAGAGGCGATTGTCGTGACAAGTGATAATGCCCGCCGCGTCCTGGCCGCGGTGTTGCAGCACCGTGAGACCGTCATACAGCGCCTGATTGACGTTCGACTTGGCGACAATTCCGATTATCCCGCACATTGCGCTACCTCATCGAGTCAACAAGAAACGGATTGCTTGCCCAAATCAATAAGTAAGATGCTGCGCAAGATCGGACGGCAAAAAGCCGCGTAGCCACACCGCCAAGTTTTGGAAATCGCCGATCAACATGGACTCGCGCCACCATGGATCCTTGGGCAGCGGCGTGGCGCCGGCCAGCAGCACCAGAATGGCGACTACCGCCACGCCGCGCGCCACACCGAATAACACGCCCAGCAAATGATCGGTGCCGGACAGTCCGGTTTTGTCCACCAGTTTGGCGATAAGATAATTGACGAGCGCGGCCAGAATCAGCGTGGTCACGAACAACACCGCGAACGCCGCCATCAGACGCACCGAAGGCGTCGGGATGTAATCGATGAGCGCGTCGGCGGACATTGGCGCGAAGCTCAAGCCCACCCAGATCGCGGCGACCCATGCGATCAGCGACAGCGCCTCGCGCACCAGGCCGCGCAGCAGCCCGATCAGCCCGGACAGGGCGATAATGCCGATGATGGTGTAATCCACCCATGTCATGCCGATGGGGAAACCTTCGTCAGTACGGCGCGTAAGACCACGTGTGGAAAAATGTTATTTTACCATTTTATGACGGCAAACTGAACAAGGTGAGCGGCGAAGCCGCGAACGCCATGCCAGGGATGGCATGGCTGTAGCGACGCGGCGGCGCAGGATAGCGCCGGAAGGAGCGTTTAGACTGATTCAGGAGGGATACCGGCCTACAATGCCTTTGATTTTCAGCTCTTTTTCCAGCTTGTCGCGCACCGCCTCGGCGCGCGCGCGCTCCAGCTCCGGTCCGACGCGCACGCGGAACACCTTGCCGCCGCCGCTGCCGGCCACGGTCTCGACAAACGCGCTGTAACCCTTGTCGCGCAATTGGTCGCGCAGCTTCGAAGCGTTTTGCTCGCTGCTGAAGCTGCCGAGCTGCACCACCCAGGCGTCGACGTCCATGCGCTTAGTGTCCGCGCGCGGCGCGGCGGGCTTGGGCGGCGCATCAGTTTTGGCGGTGCTCGCCGCGGGCGGAACGGAGTCCGGTGTTTTTTCGGCGGCGGGTTTAGGCGGCGCTTGCGGTTCACTATTTTCGGCAGGCGGCGTAGCAACGGTCTCGTTGGCGACCTGCGCCACGGGCGCGGATGCCGCGGGAGGCATCGCGGGTGCGGCGGCAAGAGACTCCGCCGGAGGAAACTCGGCCTGCGCCTGCGGCGGCTCATCCGCCGCAGCGGGCGGCACTTCATCCAGCGGCGTCACCTTGGAGACGAACTCCGTTTCCGGCTTGGGCGGAATATTGGTCGGCGCCAGCGCCGAGCCGACATCGCCGTCCAGCAGCATGGGCAGAAAAATCACCGCCAGCACAATCAGCACCGCCGCGCCGATCAGGCGTTGCTTGAGTTGACTATCATTCATCGTCTATCAGTAACCAAAATAAGTGACAACTGGAACCTGCCGCCAGTTTAACGTTTTTTCGCGCTCCATTACTACCCGTGCGCCGCTTGCAACGCCGGCCACGCCTCCGCCACCGTATAGAACGAACCGAACGCCACCACGCGGTCGCCGGGCCGTGCGTCGCGCAGCGCCGCGCGGCAGGCGTCCGCCACGTTGTTATGCGCAGTCACCGCCGCACCGGCTGTACTCAGCACCGCGGCCAATTGTTCCGCCCTTGCGCCGCGCGGCGCGGCCAGTCCCGCTACGTACCACGAATCTACTGAGTCGCGCAGGGCGTGCAGCACCCCGGCACTATCTTTGTCTGCAAGCATGGCGCACACCGCCAGCGTGCGTCCGGCGCAAGCGTGTTCGCGCAGCGTCGCGGCCAATACCTCGGCGCCGTGCGGATTATGCGCCACGTCGAAAATGCACGTCACCGCGCCGGGCACGATCTGAAAACGCCCGCGCACCTGCGCCGTTTGCAGTCCTTCGCGCAGCGCCTGCTCGCTCACCGGAAAACGCGCGGCGCACTGCTGCAAGGCCATCACTGCGCCGGCGGCGTTTTGCAATTGGAACGCCCCGTACAGGCGTGGACGCGGCAGCGTGTCAAAGCGCTGAGTTACACCGCCCTGCCTGCCCCACCACGACCATGTGCCGTCGCCATGCGCGCCTTCATAACCGAAATCATGACCCAGGCGGTACAGCGGCGCACCGAGAGATTGCGCGTGCGCGATCAGACTACGCGGCGGATCGGGATCGCCGCACACCGCCGGGCGTCCGCGCCGAAAGATGCCGGCCTTTTCGCGCGCGATGCTCTCGCGATCGGGTCCCAGGTAAGCGGTGTGATCGATGCCGATGGCGGTCACCAGCGCCACGTCGGCGTCGAGCAGATTGGTCGCGTCCAGACGCCCGCCCATGCCGACTTCCAGCACCGCGATATCGACCGCAGCGCGCTGAAAAATATCGAACGCCGCGAGCGTGCCGAATTCGAAATAGGTGAGTGAAATATCGCCGCGCGCCGCATCGATGCGCGCGAAGGATTCACAGAACGTTGCATCGTCGACTTCGACACCGTTCAGGCGCACGCGCTCGTTGTAGCGCAGCAGATGCGGCGACATGTACGCGCCGACGCGATAACCCGCCGCGAGCAACACGGCTTCCAGAAACGCGACGCTCGACCCCTTGCCGTTGGTGCCGGCCACGGTGATGACGCCGTGCGTGGGCCGCGCCAGCCCCATGCGCTGCAACACCGGCCGCGCGCGCTCTAAACCGAGATCGATTTGCTTGGCGTGCTGGGTCTCCTGCCAGGCCAGCCAGTCGGTGAGTTTTACAAAGCGCATAAATTCAAAAGCAGGGCAAAGGGCAAAGGGCAAAGATACAAGGGAAAAGGGGGAAGGCAGGGGGATTCTTTTCCCTTTTCCCTTTTCCCTTGCCTCTTTTTCTGCCTTAAGATGGCGAACTATGCGTTAACACAGTCAGTAGTTTGGCAATCCGATCGCGCATCTCGCGCCTGTCGATGATCATATCGATGGCGCCGTGGTCGAGCAGGAATTCGCTGCGTTGAAAACCCTCCGGCAATACTTGCCGCACGGTTTGTTCGATCACGCGCGGCCCCGCGAAACCGATTAGCGCCTTCGGTTCGGCGATATTGATATCGCCGAGCATGGCGAGGCTGGCGGACACGCCGCCCATGGTGGGGTCGGTGAGCACGGAAATGAACGGGATGCCGCGCTGACTCAGCTTGGCCAGCGCGGCGCTGGTCTTGGCCATTTGCATGAGCGAGAACAGGCCCTCCTGCATACGCGCGCCACCGCTCGCCGCGAAGCATACCAGCGGTATGCCGTGCTCCAGCGAGGTATTGACCCCGCGCACGAAGCGCTCTCCCACCACCGCGCCCATGGAGCCGCCCATGAAACGAAACTCGAACGCGCACGCCACCAACGGCACACCGAGCACTTGGCCGCGCACGACGATCAGCGCGTCTTTTTCGCCGGTGTCTTTTTGCGCCTGGGCGATGCGGTCTTTGTAGCGTTTGCTGTCGCGGAATTTCAGCGGGTCGGCGGGGCTCAACGCGGCGCCGATCTCCTCGCGCGGCTGCTCGTCGAGAAAGCTATTCAGCCGGCGCCGCGCGCCGATGCGCAAATGGTGTCCGCACTTCGGGCACACCTCCAGATTGCGCTCCAGCTCCGCGCGGTACAACACCGCGCCGCACGCCGGGCACTTGGTCCACAATCCTTCCGGCACCGCCTTTTTGGTGTTGTTACCTTGCGTGCGTATGCTGGGCGGAATCAACTTTTCGAACCAACTCATTGTGTTTTATCCGCCGGCGCCTTGGGAAGTTTATCCAAGGCCCGGCGCATCTCCTTAAGCAGCGCCGTGACTTCAGGAATAATTTGATCGGCGCGTTCCGCCAACGCCTCGATTTTTTGCACCAGCGCGCTGCCCACGATCACCGCGTCGGCCACGGCGCCGACGCGCGCGGCGGATGCGGCGTCCTTGATGCCGAAGCCCACGCCCAGCGGCAGATCGGTAAGCATGCGGATGTCGCGCAGCTTAGCGGCCACCTCGGCCACGTCCAGATGCGCGGCGCCGGTTACGCCCTTGATGGAAACGTAATAGATAAAACCGCTCGCCAGCGCGCTGATGCGCGCGATGCGCTCCGCCGAGCTGGTGGGCGCGATCAGGAAAATCGGCGCGATGGCGTGCGTGCGTAAGCACGCCGTCAGCTCCGCGGCCTCTTCCGGCGGCAGATCGACGGTGAGCACGCCGTCCACGCCCGCCTGCGCCGCCGCATGTGAAAATTTTTCGTAGCCCATCACTTCGACGGGATTGAGATAGCCCATGAGCACCAGCGGCGTGCGTTGGTCGCGCGCGCGAAATTCGCGCACCCTATCCAGCACGTGACGCAAGCTGACGTGATGGCGCAGCGCACGCTCGCTGGCGCGCTGAATCACCGGGCCGTCGGCCATCGGATCGGAGAACGGCACGCCGAGCTCGATAATGTCCGCCCCGGCCTCGACCATGGCGTGCATGAGCGGCACGGTGATATCCGGCGCGGGATCGCCTGCAGTGACGAATGGAATCAGCGCCTTGCGCCCTTGCGCGCGCAGCGCGGCGAAGCATTGAGTGATGCGATTTTGCGCGACGCTTTGCGAAGGTTGAATTTTTAAATTTTTCTCTTGAACGCTATTCATGGTTCTACACTTTAATACCTTCGCGCGCCGCGACGGTGTGAATGTCCTTGTCGCCGCGCCCCGATAGATTGACGATGATGATCTGATCTTTTTTCATGGTGGGCGCGAGCTTGGTGACGTAGGCGAGTGCGTGGCTCGACTCCAGCGCCGGCATGATACCCTCGATGCGCGTGAGATCGTGAAAGGCGCGCAGCGCCTCGTCATCGGTGACGGCCACGTACTGCGCGCGCCCGGTGTCTTTCAACCAGGCGTGCTCCGGACCGACGCCGGGATAGTCGAGTCCCGCGGAGATCGAATGCGTCTCGATGATTTGCCCGTCGTCGTCTTCGATGAGATAGGTGCGGTTGCCGTGCAGCACGCCGGGGCGACCCTTGCACAGCGTGGCCGCATGGTGAGCGGTGTTCAAACCCGCGCCCGCCGCCTCCACGCCGTAGATCGCCACGTCGGCATCTTGCAAAAACGGATAAAACAAACCGATGGCGTTGGAGCCGCCGCCCACGCACGCCACCAACGCGTCGGGCAAACGCCCCGCCTGCTGCATAATCTGGGCGCGCGCCTCGCGCCCGATCACCGCTTGAAAATCGCGCACCAGCATCGGATACGGGTGCGGCCCGGCCACGGTGCCGATGATATAAAAGGTGTTGTCGACGTTGGTCACCCAGTCGCGCATCGCTTCGTTGAGCGCGTCCTTCAAAGTCTTGGAGCCGGACTCTACCGGCACCACCGTCGCGCCCAGCAATTTCATGCGGTACACGTTCAGCGCCTGGCGCTTGATGTCCTCGGCGCCCATGTACACCACGCACTCCAGGCCGAGCCGCGCCGCCACCGTGGCGCTGGCCACGCCGTGCTGCCCGGCGCCGGTCTCGGCGATGATGCGCGTCTTGCCCATGCGCTTGGCGAGCAGCGCCTGGCCGACGGTGTTGTTGACCTTGTGCGCACCGGTATGATTCAAATCCTCGCGCTTCAAATACACGCGCGCGCCGCCCAATTGCTTACTCCAGCGCTCGGCGTAATACAGTGGCGAAGGACGGCCCACGTAATCCTGCAAATCCTTATCGAGTTCGGCGAGGAAATCGCGGTCTTGCCGGTAATGCTCGTAGGCGCGGCGTAGTTCCTCGAGCGGCCCCATGAGCGTTTCCGCCACGAAGCGTCCGCCGTAGCGTCCGAAGTGGCCGTTGGCGTCGGGGTATTGATCGAAATGGATCGCGCCTTGCCGCGCGTTAATTACTGACATTCATTACACTCCTGACAAAAGCCGCTATCTTTTCGTGGTCCTTGACACCCTTGGCCGACTCCACGCCGCCGCTGACGTCCACCGCGTAAGGTCGCACCTGACGAATGGCAGCGGCCACGTTGTCGGCGTTCAGTCCGCCGGCCAAGATGATCGGCTTGTCTAAATTTTCCGGCACGCGCGACCAGTCGAACGCCTGGCCGGTGCCGCCCGGCACGCCGGGCTGATGCGTGTCGAGCAGCAACGCGGCGCTGTCCGCATAGTCGCGCGCGCAGGCGCGCAGGTCAACGTCCGCGCGCATCGCCACGGCCTTGAGGTAAGGCCGCCGGTACACCCGGCACTGCGCGGCGCTCTCCTCGCCGTGAAATTGCAGCATGTCGATGCGCACCTGCTCCAATACCGCCCGCACCTCAGCGGGCGCGGCATTCACGAACAACCCGACCACGGTGACGAAGGCCGGCAATTCTTGCACGATGGCGGCGGCCTGCGTTGGGGTCACCGCGCGCGGGCTCCGCGGATAAAACACCAGACCGATGGCGTCCGCCCCCAGGCGCGCGGCCGCCAAGGCATCCTCGCGGCGCGTAATGCCGCAAATTTTAACCCGTGTGCGCATAAAAAATCAGAGAAAAGATACAAGATACAAGAGAAAAGAGGCTAAAGAGAAGCAAAATTTGACTTCGGTGCAAGGCCGTTCCATCCACCGTACGTTAATTTCAAAGTATGACAGGCGCAGGCGGCTGAGGTAAACCGAACGCTTCAGGATACTCCACCGCCATCAGCGTCAACCCCTGCGGTGGCGCGGTGACGCCGCCCAGGGTGCGGTCGCGCGCCTCCAGCACCTCGCGCGCCCACACGGGTTCATGCTCGCCGCTGCCGATGCTCATCAGCACGCCGGCGATATTGCGCACCATGTGGTGCAGAAAAGCATTGGCGGCGATGTCGATCACCACCAGTTCGCCGTGGCGCGTCACGTCCAGGCGGTGCACGGTGCGCACTGGGCTTTTCGCCTGGCAGGCCAGCGCGCGGTACGAGGAAAAATCGTGCTCGCCGAGCAGATACGCCGCCGCCGCGCTCATGCGCGCCGCGTCCAGCGGGCGATAATACCAACTCACCCGCGCGTTGAGCAGCGCGGGCCGCACCGCGCGGTTGAGAATCACGTAGCGATAATGGCGCGCGCGCGCGGAGAAGCGCGCGTGAAAGTCCTCGCTCACGGGGCACGCCCACAGCACGCTGACGTCATGCGGCAGGTGCGTGTTCGCGCCGAATACCCAGGAGCGTTCGCTGCGCACCGCCGTGGTGTCGAAATGCACGACCTGGCCGGCGGCGTGCACGGCGGCGTCGGTGCGCCCCGCCGCGATCACTTTGACGGGATGATCAGCCACGCGCGTCAGCGCCTGCTCCACGCACGCCTGCACCGTGCGCGCGCCGTCCTGCGTCTGCCAGCCGCAAAAGCTGGTGCCGTTATACTCAACCCCCAGCGCTACACGCATTAAGAAAATGCCGCCTAAAATCGCTATTATAAAGGATACGAAGCGTCCGACCCGGTTTTACCTCCAGGCGGGCGCGAGCTTGACTGTGGGAAATTTTCCCACTATTATATCAGCCGGACTAATAAACGGAGACAAACCATGCGTAACTTAACCAAGTGGGGCCTGGCGCTGTTGTTGGCCGGGGTTTCCTTTTCAGCGGCCGCCGGCGAACTGGACACCGACGCGGTCATCGGCGGGGCAGTAGGCGGCGCCGCCGGCGCGGCGGTGGGTTCCGTAGTGGGTGGGCGCGATGGGGCCATCGTCGGCGCGGCGGTAGGCGGCGGCGCGGGCGCCGCCATCGCCACATCGGACAGTGAAGTCAAAACCCGTTCCGGGACGCACGTACATGTCGAGGACGACGACCACCACGATCACGGCCTGCACCGCGGCCACCACAAGCACAAGCATAAACATAAAAACAAACACAAGCACGACCATGGCAGCGACGTCGTGGTGAACGTGAAGGTCGACTAAAGCGTCGACGCCACCCAGAGCATCCCTCCCAACGCCAGAGGATACAGCCACTGGCGCCAGGGCGGGGCGCTATAGTCATCTATTTCCACGACGTGGGCCGGGCTGTGCTCGGCGCGATCGATGGCCTCTTGCAAGAGCGCGGCCGCGTAGCGGCCGATACGTTCCAGTGGGCGGCCATCGCTCGGAGCAGGCGCGCACCGCAGCAGTAACTGCGCCTCGGCGACCACCTCCAAAGTCAACGCCACGCGCAAGGCGATCTTATCCGCCGCCGCGCCCAGCACGTTCAACGGCTTGACCAGCCAGTACAACGCGGCCACCAACTGCGCGCGCGGCGTGCTACGCAACAGCAGCGCCACCGCCAACGCCAGCAACACCAGCGCGGCGGCGCGCACCAGGCCCGCCTGCACGCCCTGCACGGTGGGCAGATACGTTTGTAAATTTGCTGAAGCCGCGGGGAAAAGCGGCTGGCCGGGCGTGAACCAGAAATACAGGATAAGCAAGGATAGGAACAGCCAGCGCATACGCGCAAGCATGGCCGTCACCGATATAGTGCGCGCTGTCTCGTGAGAGGCCGTGACACTGTAAAGCGCGTAGACCAACGCCAGCAGCACGCCCGCAATGAGAAGTTGCGCGATGCCGCCGAGCGCCACGAAACCGCCCAGCACCAGGAAACTTACCACCCGGATCACCGGGTGCGGAGAAAACGCCGGATTCGACACCTCAACTCACTTGTAACAATAACTCCTGCGCCTCGCGCTTTTGCGCGTCGCTGCCTTCCTTGAGCACTTCGTCGAGTATGCTCTGCGCGCCTTCCGGATCGCCCATTTCGATATAGGCGCGCGCCAGATCGAGCTTGGTGCCGACCTCATCGGTGTTGGTCAGCGCGTCCAAGTCCAGGCTCATGTCATCCTGTTCGGATGTGGTATGCGTCTCGGCCAGCAAACTTGCTTCCTGGGAAAGATCGAAGTCCAGGGATTGCTCCGGCGTCTCCGGCGCCTGCCGCGGCGCGATGCTGTCCGGCATTTGAAATTCCAGCCCCGGCATATCCAGCGCGTCATTCGACGCCTGCGGCGTCACGGGCTCCAGCTCCAGCGTGAGCGCGTTCTCTGCCGGCGGCGCGGACGCGGCGGCGGACTGCTGCGCCAAGCCGTCTTCCAATTCTTGCTGGATATCGGCCAGCGAGAAATTAGCCAACCCGCTCTCCGCCACCGCCGTGGTAACAGACTCTTGATCAGCGCTCGGCCACTCTAGGGTATTCTCCTGTTGCGCGGACGCGATCGGCGGCTGTTCCGCGGGAATCTCCAAGGTCGGCGTGTCGCTCGGCACGAATGATTCGGCGGGCGGACTGAACAAGGGATCATCGGGGCATAATTCCTTGCCCATGGAAATCACCTTGTCCCATAGCGCGCCGTCCTCGCCGTCCAAGACGGCGTGCAGGGCCTCGGCTTCCATTACGAAGGCGTTTTTGTCGCGCGTGAGGTAATACATTTCCAGCAGTTTCATACGAATGTCGTGGCGCTGCGCGTCCTGCGCAAGCGCTTCTCTGAGCACGTCCTCGGCCTGCGCATAGCGCTCATCGGCCAGATAGGCGTCCGCCGCAGCGAGCGGGTCGGTGACCGCGGGCGCGGCGTCAACGGTCGCCGCCGCCGTCTCCACGACGGCGGACGGCATAACGGTCATGGTCTCGGCGGCTTCGATCACGCGCGCGTTCATGCGGCGCCGGCGATTGGCGATCCACAGCAGCGCCAGCAACAGGATGGCAACCAACGCCGCCAGGCCCTGCATCATGGGATTATCGCGCAACGCAGCGAGCAGATCGTCCGGCAATGAACTTTCCAGCGTGGGCATCGGCAGCGCCGTCTCGGCGGACTTGGGCGCCTGCGTTTGAGGGGTGTCGGACGGTGGGGCAGCGGGTTGCGGCGCGGCCGGGGCGGCGAACTCGGCAGGATTGCCGGGCGCAGGCGCATTCAACTTGGCTTGCAGCGCCGCCAGTTCCTCGTTTTTGAGCGTAATGAGGCGCTGCATGTCGGCCATTTGCTTTTCCAAGTCCGCAAGACGCGATTGCAGTTCCGCGTTTTCCTGGCGCTTGGCGTCCAACTCTTCGTTGGCGAGGGTGAGTTCCTCACTCACTTTCTTGATGTCGCCGCCGGCGCCGCCGGCGCCGGAGGTTGGCGCGTCGCTGTGTTTACCATCGGCGGGCGCCGCCACCAGTTTTAGTTTGGCGTCCGTGGCCACGGCCGAAGCGGGCGGCGCCGGCTGCTCCGGCGCCGGATCTTGTGACGCCACCTGGGCGCGGGACGTATTCTTCCATTCCGCGTACTGCTGCTTGACCAACCGTTTGGCTTCTTCCGGCGTGAGCGCGGTAATTTCGCTCGACTCCGGCACGCGCAGCGTGTAGCCCGCTTTCAGGTTGTTGACGTTGTTGTTCAGAAACGCTTCCGGGTTGGCCTTGAGCAGCGCCAGCATCATTTGCTCCATGGTAACGGAGCCATCGGGCAGCAGGCGCTTGGCCACGCTCCACAGCCCTTCGCCGGAGCGCACGTAGGCGGGATCGCCGGATACGGCGGGGCCGGCTGTGGCGGACGTTGTGGTCTCCGCGTCGTTGGAGGCGGTGTCGGTGGAATCGGGAACCGGCACAGGTTCGGAGCGCGCCTGCGGCGCACGTATCACCGGCTGTTGCGCGGCCATGAGATTGGGTGGATCCAACAGCACGGTATATTGGCGCAACAAACGCCCGGCCGGCCAATTGACCTCGATCAAGTAATCGAGATAAGGCTCTTTGATGGGTTCCTGGGTGTAAACTTTTATATAAGGCGTGCCGTTGGCGCGCTGCTCCACCTTGAAGCGCAACAGCGTGAGCAGAAACGGACGATCCACCCCCGCCGCGGCAAACGCCTCGGCTCCGGCCAGCGTGACGGTGATGTTATCGACTTCCTCGGGACGCGCCGAGAGCAGCTCGATCTCGGCGTTCAACGACTGATTGAGTCCGGAGTGCACGGTAATCTCGCCCAGCCCCAAGGCGAAGACGCTCGCCGGCGCGAGACACGTCAGTGTCGTCAGCAGCAAAGTCCACTTGCGCAGCATGTTCTGATTACCCCCTTGGACAACGGTTACGCCCGGTCTTATCAGCAAAACTTGGCAAAATCCACGCCAAGTCTTGCCGCATAACCCGTACGTCCGCCCGCTTTAGCAAGCTTTTCCTAGAAATTTCTTTAGGATCGCCGACTAAGCTTCGCTTATATATACTCTTTTATCAGAATTTCCGCAATTTGAACACTATTTAATGCCGCGCCCTTGCGCACATTGTCGGACACCACCCACAAATCCAGCCCGCGGGGGTGGGAAATATCTTCGCGGATACGGCCCACAAACACCGGGTCATGCCCGGCGGATTCAGTGACGGCGGTAGGATAGCCGCCCGGCTTACGCTCATCGTAGACCACCACGCCGGGGGCGTGCTCCAGCAGATCATGCGCCTGCTTGGCGCTGATCTTTTTCTTGGTCTCGATGTGCACCGCCTCCGAATGCCCATAGAACACCGGCACGCGCGCCGCGGTGGGATTCACCTGGATGCTGTCGTCCTCCATGATCTTGTGCGTCTCCCATACCATTTTCATTTCTTCCTTGGTGTAGCCGTTGTCCTGGAACACGTCGATGTGCGGAAGCACGTTGAAGGCGATTTGCTTCGGATACACGTGCGGCGGCGATTCCTTGCCGTTCAATAGCGCGGCGCTCTGCGCGGCGAGTTCCTCGATGGCCTCCTTGCCGGTGCCGGACACGGATTGATACGTGCACACGTTGATGCGCTCGATGCCGACGGCGTCGTGGATCGGCTTCAGCGCCACTAACATTTGAATAGTGGAACAATTCGGGTTGGCGATGATGCCGCGCTTTTTGTACTGCGCGATGGCGTGCGGATTCACCTCCGGCACCACCAGCGGGATATCGTCGTCGTAGCGGAACTGCGAGGTGTTATCGATCACGATACAGCCTGCGGCGGCGGCCTTGGGCGCGTAAACCGCCGACACCTCGGCGCCCGCCGAAAACAAACCGATCTGCGCCTTGGAGAAATCGAACGTGGCGAGGTCTTCGACCCGGTAATTCTTGCCCTTGAACTGCACGGTGGAACCCGCCGAGCGACTGCTCGCCAGCGGATAGAGATTGCGCACCGGAAAATCACGCTCTTCCAGGATTTCAATCATGGTCTCGCCCACCGCGCCGGTGGCGCCGACCACGGCGACGTCGAATAATCTGCTCATGTCTGCTACATGCCTAAGCTAATAAAAATTTCAATACAAAGCCGCCACCACCGCATCACCCATCTCGCGCGTGCCGACCTTGCGCGTGCCGTTGGTGTAGATGTCCGCGGTGCGGTAACCTTGATCCAGCACGCGGCTCACCGCCTGCTCGACGCGCGCCGCCAGTTTTTCCTCGCGCAAAGTGTAGCGCAACAGCATGGCCACGGACAGCAGCGTGGCCAGCGGATTGGCGATATTTTTGCCGGCGATGTCCGGCGCCGAGCCGTGGATGGGTTCGTACATGCCCTTGCCGTTTTCGTCCAGCGAGGCCGACGGCAGCATGCCGATGGAGCCGGTGAGCATGGAGGCCTCGTCGGAGAGAATATCGCCGAACATATTGCCGGTGACAAGCACGTCGAACTGCTTGGGCGCGCGCACCAGTTGCATGGCGGCGTTGTCCACGTACATATGCGTGAGCGCCACGTCGGGGTAATCCTTGCCTACGCGCGTCACCACTTCGCGCCACAGCTCGGTGCACTCCAGCACGTTGGCCTTGTCCACCGAGCAGAGTTTTTTGTTGCGCGTGCGCGCCACGCCGAACGCCACGCGGGCGATGCGCTCGATCTCAGCCTCGCTGTAAATCATGGTGTTGTAGCCTTCGCGCTGTCCGTCGGGCAGCGTGCGCACGCCGCGCGGTTGGCCGAAATAAATATCGCCGGTGAGTTCGCGCACGATCACGATGTCGAGGCCGGCCACCACTTCAGGCTTCAGCGTGGAGGCGGAGGCGAGTTGCGGATATAAAATCGCCGGGCGCAAATTGGCGAACAGGTTGAGTTCCTTGCGCAAACCCAGCAAGCCCTTCTCGGGGCGCACGGAAATGTCCAACGCCTCCCATTTGGGCCCGCCCACCGCGCCGAGCAACACGGCATCGGCCTGCTTGGCGAGCGCAAGTGTCTTTTCCGGCAACGGATGGCCGCCGACATCGATGGCCGCGCCGCCCACCAGGGCGCGCTCCAGTTCGACATTAAGCCCGAAATCGCGCCTTAAAGCTTCCAGAAGCTTCACCGCCTCGGCGACGATCTCCACCCCGATGCCGTCGCCGGGCAGGACTGCGATTTTTTTTGTCATGGATTAAGTAATTTTAATGAGCGGCTGGAAGATAACAACGCAGCGGCGTATTTACCGCCGCAAATCCGGCATTTTACCAAATAATCTTAACGCCATAGCCTTGGAATTCTTTATCCGTGGTGATGATGGACAATTTTTCCATGCGCGCCTGGGCGATGAGCATTCTATCGAAGGGATCGCGGTGCGGGCCAGGCAAGGCGCCGGCGGCCAAGGCGTGTTCCGTGGAGATAGGCAGCGCTTCGATGCGGCCGTTTTGCAATAGTTCGGAAAGGTGCTGCACCACCTGCCGCGCGCCGGGCAATTTGCCCAGTCTGTATTTGGTGGCGATCTCCCACGCCGAGGCGCTGCTGGCGTATACCTTATGGTCCGGATTTTTAATGGCCTTGCGGGCCTTGGCCGAGAGTTGCGGATCATCGAACAACCACCACAGCAGGGCATGGGTGTCCAGCAATACGTTCACTCACCCCACCCCCGCAACTCCTCGGGCGGCAGCGGCTCGAAAAAGGCGTCGGTCACGTAGCCTTGCGCCAGCCCCGGCGTGCGCTCCTTGCGGTCGTCCAGCGGCGTCAGCTTGGCGTAGGGTTTGCCGGATTTGGCCAAGATAATCTCCTCGCCGCCGTGCGCCCTTTCCACCAAACGCGACAAGTGCGTCTTGGCCTCATGAATGTTGACTAGTTTAGCGCTCATGCGCGCGCCTCCTGGACTAAGTCATATGACTTAGTCATTTTAAAACAATGCCGAGGCTGCTGCAACGGGGGCTAACCGAACAGCCAGGGACACTCTTGCTTGCGCCGCGCCTCGTAGGCGCGGATGTCGTCCACGTGCTGCAAGGTGAGGCCGATGTCGTCCAGGCCGTTGAGCAGACAGTGTTTACGGAAGGGGTCCACATTGAAAGGTATGATTGCGCCGCGCGGCGTGGTGACGGTTTGCGCGGCGAGGTCGACGGTGAGGCTGTAGCCGGGCGTGGCCGCGGTTTCCGCGAACAGGCGATCCACAACGGCGGCTTCCAGCACGATGGGCAAGATGCCGTTTTTGAAGCAGTTATTGAAGAAAATGTCGGCGAAGCTGGGCGCGATGATGACGCGGAAACCATAGTCGAGCAGCGCCCACGGCGCGTGCTCACGCGACGAGCCGCAGCCGAAGTTGTCGCGCGCCAGCAGGATTTGCGCGCCTTGGTAGCGCGGCTGGTTGAGCACGAACTCGGGGTTGATCGGACGCTTGCCGTTGTCCATACCCGGCTCGCCGTGATCGAGATAGCGCCATTCGTCGAACAGATTGGGCCCGAACCCCGTGCGCTTGATGGACTTCAGAAACTGCTTGGGGATGATGGCGTCGGTATCGACGTTGGCGCGATCCAGGGGGGCGACCAGCCCCCCCTTAAGCGTAGTGAACTTCTGCATGATGAATTTTTACCAAGGCGCGGATGCAGCCGACCCCCGCAACGGCGGTTACGCCGCCGCTACTTGGTCGATTTCTGGATGGCCTCGCCACCCTTTTCAAGGTCTTGACCTATGCCGCGCACGGTATTACACGCGGACAAGCTGGCCATGCTCAACAGCACCAGCAAAATCATCCAGAATTTTTTCATTATGCATCTCTAGTTGCTTTGGCGAACGTCCCTGGACTCCTCTTGAATAACTTCACCGCCACTTTCAATGTCCTTGCCGGCGCCTTCGATGGTATGGCAGGCGGACAGGCCCAAAGCGTTCGCTAACACCATAAGAATTATCCAATTCTGTTTCATTTTTCATCTCCTTATGAAAAAGCCAAACAAATGTTTGAATTTATCATCTTACCCGCGGACTTTCAGTGATGCAACCCGCGTGACCTTAGCCCGCGGGCGCGTTAAAAACCGCGCACGTCCACGAAGCGGCCGGCGATCGCCGCCGCAGCCGCCATGGCCGGGCTGACCAAGTGCGTGCGCCCGCCCTGCCCTTGACGGCCTTCGAAGTTGCGGTTGGACGTCGAGGCGCAGCGCTCGCCCGGCTCCAGGCGGTCGGCGTTCATGGCCAGGCACATGGAGCAGCCCGGTGCGCGCCATTCGAAACCGGCGGCCGTAAATATTTTATCGAGCCCCTCGGCCTCGGCCTGCTGTTTCACCAGGCCGGAGCCGGGCACCACCATGGCGAGCTTGATGTTGCGCGCCACTTTTTGGCCACGCACCACGGCGGCGGCGGCGCGCAAATCCTCGATGCGCGAGTTGGTGCACGAACCGATGAATATTTTATCGAGCGCGATGTCGGTGATCGCGGTGTCCGGTTCGAGGTTCATGTACCGCAAGGCACGCTCCATGCCGGCGCGCTTCACGGGATCGGACTCGTTGGCCGGATTGGGCACGCGCGCATCCACCGGCACGACCATCTCCGGCGACGTGCCCCAGGTGACTTGCGGTTTGATGGTATGCGCTTGAATGGTGACGACTTTATCGAACACGGCGTCGGCGTCACTGTGCAGCGTGCGCCACGCCACCGTTGCCCGCTCCCACAGCGCGCCTTGCGGCGCATAGGGGCGGCCCTTTAGATAGTCGATGGTCTTGTCGTCCACCGCCACCAGCCCGGCGCGCGCGCCGGCTTCGATGGCCATGTTGCACAAGGTCATGCGGCCTTCCATGCTGAGGTCGCGGATCGCTTCGCCCGCGAACTCTACGGTGCAGCCGGTGCCGCCCGCGGTGCCGATGCGACCGATGATGGCGAGCGCGATGTCCTTGGCGGTGACGCCGGGGCCGACGCGGCCTGTCACGTTGATCAGCATGTTCTTGGCTTTTTTCTGGATCAAACACTGCGTGGCGAGCACGTGCTCCACCTCGGAGGTGCCGATGCCTTGCGCGAGCGCCGCGAACGCGCCGTGCGTGGAGGTGTGTGAATCGCCGCACACCACGGTCATACCGGGCAGGGTGGCGCCCTGCTCCGGGCCGATCACGTGCACGATGCCTTGGCGCACGTCGTTCATTTTGAACTCGGTGATGCCGAACTCCGCGCAATTTTCATCCAGCGTCGCGACCTGCAAGCGCGAGATCGGGTCGGCGATGCCCTGGGCGCGGTGGGTGGTGGGGACGTTGTGATCTGGCACGGCGAGGTTGGCGGACGCGCGCCACGGCCGGCGTCCGGCCAGGCGCAAGCCCTCGAACGCCTGTGGCGAGGTGACTTCGTGCACCAGGTGGCGGTCGATGTAAAGCAGCGCCGTGCCGTCGGGCTCGCTGCGCACCACGTGCGCATCCCAGAGCTTGTCGTAAAGCGTTTTGCCGGCCATAGTTTGTAAAGAAGGTTAAAAACCCAACGCAAAGACGTCGTTACAATGCAAATTATGAACATTTTACCAGAGCGGCGACCCTGGCCCTAGTGGCGCGCGCGGATAAAGAACAGCGTTACCAGAAAAGCGCCGGCGGAGATGAGCGCAGCGATATTGAAGGTCAGCGCGGGACCGGCGGATTCCCATAGATAGCCGCTGTACAGACTGCCCACCGCGCCGCCCAGGCCCACGCCGAGACTGCCGTACAGCGCCTGGCCGCGAAATTGGTGCGTGCCGGTAAAGAAGCGGTGCACTAATTGGATGGCGGTGGCGTGAAAGCTGCCGAACGAGGAAGCGTGTAGGACTTGCGCAACGATCAGCAGCCCAAGCTGATCGGGAAAGTGTCCGATCATGAGCCAGCGCAGCGTGGCACACGCAAAGCTCACCAGCAACATGGCGCGCAAACTCAACAGCTTGAACAGATGCTGGGCGACGAGAAACACACCCACCTCGCACAGCACGGCGAACGCCCACAGTCCACCGATCAAGCTCTTGGAATAGCCGTGGCTTTCCAGGTAAATAGAATAAAAAGTGTAATAAGGTCCGTGACTCGCCTGCATCAGAAAACAAGCGAGCAGAAAAGCGACCACTTCAAGACGGAAAAAGTTTTTTAGGAACCGACCGGAGTGCGGCGTAGCCGCGGATGGTTTACTCGCATCGGGCAGCAACAAGCTGCACAACCAGATGCCCAGCATCAGTGCAAACAAGCTGGGCACCACCCACCACGGGCCGTGCCGGTCCAACACCGGACCCAGACCCAGCACGCTGACGATAAAGCCCACCGAACCCCACAGGCGCACGCGCGCATAGCTGCCGGCGCGCGCGCCGGAATGATTCATGGTGGTCACTTCCAGCAACGGCAGCGCGGCGTTCCAGAAAAAACTGAACAGCAGCATCACCGCCGCCAGCCACCAGAAACTCGCGCCGAAGAACATGGCGCTGAAAATCAGCGCGGCGAGAAACGACGCGAGCCGCGCCACGCGCATACGCTGATGGCTATGATCGGCGATCCAGCCCCACACGTTGGGGGCGACGATGCGCGAGAACATGAACAGCGCCATCAAATTGCCGATGTCCGCCGGCGTCAGGCCGACGGATTTGAGATACAAGCCCCAATAGGGAATGAGCACGCCGAGCGTGGCGAAATAAAAGAAATAGAAGCCGGAAAGCCGCCAATACGGCATAGCGTGTGTGCTTAAACTTTAAATGTAGAGGGCGGGCGCGGGGGAGCGCCCCCTGGAGCGTATAGGTGCCGCGCGCGGTATTGTAGCGCAAGCACCCCTTCCCACCAAGCGTGTCGGCCTGATTTATGCAAGAGAAGCAGGGATACTATCTATATTGACGAATTCCATGACAAAGTATTTCGAATGGCCCACTCCGCCCCATTTTAATTTAGCCCCTGGCCAAGTCAGCGACGCCCCTGAGGGGTGCGCGCTATTCCTCGTCAACGGCGAAAAAATGGTGGGCAATTTATTGCGCTTCTCGGCTGATTGGAGTTCCCTGGAGTTGCAGCCCCATCAATCCGACGCGCGCCTCACCGTCGATCTCAATTCCGTCAAATACCTGCGCCTGCTGCGCCCTATCCGTCTCAAGCGGCGCGATGATTTGCTCAAGGCGCAGGGCATCGATGTGATTTCCGGGTCGGAAAAGCAGAATTGCATGGTCGAATTCAATGACAATGATAAGCTCAGCGGCGAAACCACCGGCTTCATCATGGACAGAAGAGGACTGTATCTCTTTCTTTGTAACGACACCGACAAGGTTGTCCGTTATTTCATTCCCAAGCAGGCCATTAAGGATTATCAAATCGGCGCGCCGCTGGGACGCATGTTGATCCAGGAAGGCGCCTCCACCAGCAAGACCGTGGACATGGGATTGAAAAAACAGCAGCAGTTGCGCACGCAGCGCATTGGGCATTATCTGGCCGCCGAACAGCTGGTTACGCCCGAACAGCTCGGCGCGGCGCTGCGGCGCCAAAAGTCAAAGCCCAACATGAAACTCGGCGAAGCCCTGATACAGGAAAATCTCATCAGTCCGGCACAGCTCGAGGAAGCGCTGCGCAAGCAGCAGCAGGATCGCAAAATGGCGCTGGGGGAAATCCTGGTGAACATGGGCGTGATAGACAAGGACGTTATAAAGCGCACCCTCGCCAAGAAGCTGGGCATACCGGTGGTGAACTTGCGCAAGTTCAACATCGACCCCAATGCCGTCAAGCTGGTGCCCGATGATGTTGCGCACAAATACCAGGTGATGCCGCTCTATCGCACCGACAGCGCGCTGGTCGTGGCCGTGGAGAATCCCATGGATTGGGAACCGCTGGACGCCCTGCGCTTCTATACCAAGCTCGCCATAGAACCGGTGATGGCGGCGCGCGAGGATATCGAATTCGCCCTCGACCACTTTTACGGTTACAGCGGCAGCACCGGCAAAATCTCGGAACTCGCTTTGCAGTTGTCCGCCGAACAAGAAGAAGACGACACCCCAAATGACGTTGTGGTCGAGTCAGACAACACGCTGGTGCGGCTGGTCAATAAGATGATCCTGGACGCCCATCGGCAAGGCGCTTCGGATATTCACATTGAGAGTCATCCCGGCAAACAGAGTACGCGCATCCGTTTTCGCAAGGACGGCGTACTATCGCACTATTTTGACCTACCGGCCAATTTCCGCGACGCCCTGGTGTCACGTATCAAGATTATGGCGCAACTGGATATTTCCGAGCGGCGCAAGCCGCAGGACGGCAAGATCAATTTCCGGCAATTCGGACCCGCGGATATCGCGCTGCGCGTAGTCACCGTCCCCACCGCAAACGGCCTGGAAGACGTGGTGATGCGCATACTGGCCATGGCCAAACCCATCCCGCTGGATCGGATCGGGCTGGCGCCGGATATTCTGCAGCACGTGATAAAAATCGCGTCGAAGCCGTACGGGTTGTTTCTTATCTGTGGCCCCACCGGCTCCGGGAAAACCACCTCGTTGCACTCCGTGCTCAGTTATCTCAATACGCCGCAGCGCAAAATATGGACCACGGAGGACCCCATCGAAATCACCCAGCAGGGACTGCGCCAGGTGCAGGTGAACCCCAAGGCGGGCCTGACCTTCGGCGCCGCGCTGCGCAGCCTGTTACGCGCCGATCCCGACGTCATCATGGTGGGCGAGATGCGCGACACGGAGACCGCCAGGATCGGCATCGAGGCTTCGCTGACCGGCCATCTGGTGTTTTCCACGCTGCACACCAACAGCGCTCCGGAAAGCGTGGTGCGCTTGCTCGACCTGGGCATGGATCCGTTTAATTTTTCCGATGCGCTGCTCGGCGTGCTGGCCCAGCGCCTGGCCAGACGCTTGTGCGCGGGCTGCAAGCAGGCCTATGCCGCGACCGACGAAGAAATTCGGGAACTGCTGCAGGAGTACTGCCTGGACACGCCGCTGGACGCGGACGGCGTATTAAAGCAGTGGCGGGAGCGTTACGCGCCCGCGGGCGCATTCACCCTTTTCAAGGCAGGCGCCTGCGAGACTTGCGAGAACGGCGGTTATAAAGGACGTGTGGGGATACACGAATTGCTGGTGGCCGACGGCGCCGTTAAAAAGCTCATTCAGGGGCGCGCCAGCGTCGCCGAGATACGCACCGCGGCGTTCGCCGCGGGCATGCGCACCCTCAAGCAGGACGGCATCGAAAAAATCCTGCAAGGCCATACCGATATTCATCAACTACGCGCCGTGTGCAGCTGATACGGGCATGTATCTTCCGTTCACTTGCGCGTTATACCAGCCGGAACAACAGGCGTAGGCGATGTGACATCCGTATTCTGCGCGCGGTGGCGCAGCGCGTGATCCATGAGCACGATGGCCAGCATGGCCTCGGCGATGGGCGTGGCGCGGATGCCGACACAGGGATCGTGGCGTCCGTGCGTGACCATCTCCACCGGTTCGCCTTGCAGATTAATACTGCGCGCCGGTAGGCGCAGGCTGGAGGTGGGCTTGAGCGCGATGCTGACCAGAATATCCTGACCGGAAGAAATGCCGCCCAGGATGCCGCCGGCGTTGTTGCTGAGAAAACCTTGCGGCGTGATTTCGTCGCGGTGCTCGGTGCCTTTTTGCTCGACGGACTTGAAACCCGCGCCGATCTCCACGCCCTTCACGGCGTTGATGCCCATCATGGCGTGCGCGATGTCGGCGTCGAGGCGGTCGAACACCGGCTCGCCCCAGCCCACCGGCGCACCGCTCGCCACGACGTTGATGCGCGCGCCGATGGAGTCGCCGTCCTTGCGCAGCTTGTCCATGAACTCTTCCATCTGCGCGACTTTGTCTTTGTCCGGACAGAAGAACGAATTATTTTCGATCTCGTTCCAATCGACGTTTTCGATCTTGATCGGGCCGAGCTGCGCGAGATAGCCGCGGATCACCACGCCGTAGCGCTCGCGCAGGTATTTCTTGGCGATGGCGCCGGCGGCCACGCGCATGGCGGTCTCGCGCGCCGAGGAGCGTCCGCCGCCGCGATAATCGCGGAAGCCGTACTTTTGCGTATAGGTGTAATCGGCGTGGCCGGGGCGGAAGGTTTGGCCGATGTTGGAGTAATCCTTGGGGCGCTGGTCGGTATTATGAATCAGTAAACCGATGGGCGTGCCGGTGGTTTTGCCTTCGAATACGCCGGAGAGGATTTGCACCCGGTCTTCTTCGCGGCGCTGGCTCACGTGGCGCGATTGGCCGGGTTTGCGCCGGTCCAGGTCGGGCTGAATATCGGCCTCGGATAACCCCATGCCCGGCGGACAGCCGTCCACGATGCAGCCCAGCGCCGGGCCGTGGCTTTCGCCGCAGGTGGTGACGGTGAATAATTTACCCAGGGTATTACCTGACATGGCGTTTTAATTCTTTATGCGTCTCGGTGCCCTATTGTACAGGCGCGGGACGATGCACGGATAGAGTCTCTTTGCGTAATGGACGCGGAGATATTAAGATGTAGCGGCGTTTTAGAAGGGGGGATCATGGGGTTAGTCGTTTCACCACGCACACCGCTTGACGTCTGTCGCTCCGTATACCGATATCCGGTAACCGCGAAAACCATTGGATGATCCCATGAAGCGACTGCGTCTTCCGGGGTCATTGACCTTCAAGTTGGTGCTCGCCAGCGTAGTAGTGCAGGTGCTCATACTGACGCTGCTGGTCATGAACAGCGCGCGCCTTACCGAGCGCGTCCTGCACGAGCGGGCCGGTGAACGCCTGCGTGAGATGAACATGCTGCTCAATGCCTCGCTGGCCGGATATTTGGCGGAAGGCAACCGCGCCGCGCTGGACGAGGTGCTGATCAACGCCGTCACCCATCGCAGCTTGGTTTACGCGGTACTCTACAACAACCAAGGCGCTATCGTCAGCGCGGCGGGCTGGGACCGCGACATGCCGTTGCCGCCCCTCGATCAGGCCATCGAGGAGCAGGACGAGGACAGCCCTAATCGCTTCGACACGCAGACCTCCATTCAACTCGGCGGCCAAACCTATGGCCTGCTGCGCTACGGTTTCCCCACCGGTTTTTTCGCCGACGCCCAGGCGCGCCTGTTGAAACAAAATCTGCTCATCGCCCTGTCCGCCGTCGTGTTGTCCGCGGTGCTGCTGGCGCTTCTGGGCTACTGGCTGACACGTCACCTGCGCAGACTGGCGCACGCCAGCCAGGCGGTGGCCGCGGGCGATTTCGACGTTCGCTTGCCGGTCAACACCGCGGACGAAGTGGGCCGGCTCACCGCGAACTTCAACACCATGGCGCAAGCGGTGCGCGAACGCGTGGAGGCGCTCAGCGCCAGCGAGGCTAAATTTCACGCCATCGCCGATTACGCCTACGATTGCGAGAGCTGGCACGCGCCGGACGGTAAACTCATCTGGATCAATCCGTCGGTGGAGCGCGTCACCGGCTACACGCACCAGGAATGCCTGGCTATGGAGAATTTTCCGCTGCCGCTCATTTACGCGGAAGACCTCGCCAAGGCCGAGGCCGAATTCAAGCGCGCGCTGCGCGGCAGCGTGGGCAATGATTTCGAATACCGCATCGTGCAAAAGGGCGGCGTCATACAGTGGGTGGCGGCGAGCTGGCAACCCATTTATAACCAACAGGGTCAATATCTGGGCATCCGCAAAAGTCTGCGCGATATCACCGAACGCAAACTCGTCGAACAGGTGCTGGAAAACAAGATCACGCAACTGGTCGAGGCCGAGGAGATGCAGCGGCGCTTCCTGGCGCAGGCCCAGCAGGAACAGGCGCGCCTCACCTCGCTGCTGTCCGCCATGAACATCGGCATTCTGTTCGTGAACGTGGACAACTGCGTCAATTACTACAACCCGGCGTTCCTGCGCATCTGGATGATCCGCGACAGCTCGCAATTGATCGGCAGGCCGGCCACCGAGGTGTTGAGCTATTCCGCCAACGTGCTCGCCAAGCCCGACCATTTCTCCAAGCACATCCTGCACGTGCTCGGCACCCACGAATTGAGCGAGAGTTTCGAAATCAACATGGCCGACGGGCACATCGTCACGCAGCTTTCCTACCCGGTGCGCGACCAGGAAGGACGCTTCATCGGACGCCTGTGGATTTATGAGGACGTGACGCGCGAGCGCCAGACCGCGGAACAGTTGATCTATCTCGCCGAGCGCGACTCACTCACCGGCCTCTACAACCGTCACCGTTTCCAGGATGAATTGTCGCGCATGATCATCCGCGGCGAACGGCACAACTCACAGGGCGCGCTGCTGTTCTTCGATCTCGACGAATTCAAGTACGTCAACGACACCTTCGGCCACCGCGCCGGCGACGCCATGCTGATCCGCGTGGCCGGCGAGGTCGCCACGCTGATCCGACGCAGCGAAGTGTTCAGCCGCCTGGGCGGCGACGAATTCGCGATCCTGGCGCCGGACATCAATGAGGCTGAAACCCAAGCGCTGGCCGAGCGCATCGTGCGCGCCATATCGCAAATTCCGTTCCGCTACGAAGGACAAAATCTGCGCCTGACCACGAGCCTGGGCATTGCGCTCTATCCGAAGCACGCCACCGCGGCGGAAGAACTCATCGCGCACGCCGATGCCGCGATGTATCAGGCCAAGGAGGCCGGCAAGAACGCCTGGCGTATCTATCGTCACGATCTCGACGCCTCGCGCGAGATGATCAACCGCTTATCGTGGAACGAACGCATCAACCGCGCGCTGGAAAAAAATCTGCTGACCCTGCATTTCCAGGGCGTGTACCACGCGCGGGACAACACCTTATCGCACCTGGAAGTGCTGGTGCGCATGATCGACGAATACGATCCTAATCACATCATTATGCCCGGACACTTTATTCCGTTCGCCGAGAAGAGCGGTAAAATCATCGACATCGACCGCTGGGTGATCCGCGAAACCATATCGCTGCTGGCGCGCTCGCCGGCGATACCGGCGCTGGCGGTGAACATCTCCGGGCGTTCGTTCGACGAACCGTCGCTGCCGCAGTACATCTCCGAGCAACTTGAGGAATTCAAGGTCAAGCCCTCGCGGCTGCAGGTGGAACTGACCGAGACCGCCGCGGTGTCGGACCTACACGACGCACAGCGTTTCATCGAGGCCTTGCACCAGACCGGCTGCATGGTGTGCTTGGACGATTTCGGCGCGGGCTTTTCCTCGTTCGCCTACCTCAAACACCTGCGCGCCGATATATTGAAGATCGATGGCGTGTTTATCCGCGACCTGCCCAACGATCCCGACAGCCAGTTGTTCGTCAAAGCCATCGTCGACGTGGCGCGCGGCCTACGCAAAGTCACCATCGCCGAATTCGTGGAAGACGCCGAGACATTGGAGATGCTGAAAAAATTCGGCGTCGAGATGGTGCAGGGCTATCACCTGGATATGCCGCGCGCGCCGCACCCGGCGGTCAATATGGAATCCGACGCCGAGGCTGTGAACTAGAAAAATCTCAACGCAAAGACGCCAAGGCGCGA
>JBFLZV010000009.1:0-44923 GCA_040756035.1 Pseudomonadota bacterium | reverse complement strand
GAGAAACACCGCAAAGCCGAACACTAAACCAAAACGCAGCCACGCCGGCGGCGGAGTAAACGCGGGTAAGACGCCGCTGAGGCGCAGCAGCACACCCAGCGCCGCCAGCACCGCACCCGCTTGGAAGGCTCCGCCGGGCTGCCGCGCTCCCGCCCATAGCAAATAGCCCGCCGTCAGGATCATCAGCGGCGCCAGCGCGCGCGTGAGCGCCGCGAGCAGCGCGTGGGGCGGCGCGGCGCGCGGCGGCGCACGTTCCGAGGCGCGCAGAGACAGCGCGCCGAACGCGGCGAGCAGCAGCACGCCGATTTCGAGCAGCGTGTCGTAGCCGCGAAAGTTGAGCAGCACCGCGGTCACGGGATGGCGCACGCCGCTGTCGGCCAGCCGCGTCATAACCGGTTCGCGCAAGCCGGCGGTGGGCGCGGGCAAATTCAAAAAGACCCAGGCAAGCGACGCGAACAGCAGCAGCGCGCCCGCACCGACGGCCCATCTATGGAGGGCGCGCGTCATCATGGTTTTTGTCTTGAAGATAGCCGACGGCGTCGAGCAGCAATGCGCCGGTGAGTCCGGCGCCGATGGCGGCCTCGGCGAGCGCGATGTCGGGCGCGGCGAGCCGCACCCAGGCGAGCGCCATGAGCAGTCCGAAGGCGATGAACAGCACCACGGCCTTGAAAAGTTCCGCCGCCGCGAGTATGCGCCACGCAATCCATAACAGCGTCAGCGCGATGAGCGCATCCAGCGCCGTGCTCATGATCGTCTCCGCGCCGTCTCGGATCGCCAGGGGCGTATGCCGGCGCGCAGCGCGTCGCCGGCGATCAAAAAGCAAATGGCGGCGCTGGCCGCCAGGACGAGCAGCCAAATGAGTAACAGCTTGAGCGCCACGGCCCACGACGCCGCGTGCAACATGAGCCCGAGCACGATAAAACCCAGTCCCAGATTATCCACCTTGGTGAGCGCGTGCAGACGGGTATAGACGTCGGGAAAGCGCAGCAGGCCCACGGTGCCGGCCAGGAAGAAAAACGCGCCGCACAAAAACAGCGCGGCGCTGAGCGCGTCAAGCGGCGTCATCGCGCGCCTCCGCGTCGCGGCTGCCTACGCGCCGCACGAACGCCACCGTCGCCAGCACCGCGAGCAGCGCGAACACCAACGCCGCGTCGCGCAGCGCCGGCGCCTGCTGCGCCTCGGCGAGCAACAGCAAGATCGCCACGCCGGTGCTGCCGAACAGCTGCGCGGCGAGCATTCGATCGGCGCGCGTCGGTCCGCGCGCCACGCGCAGCAGTCCCGCGACGATGTTGAGCAGCAGGAACAGCGCCAGTCCGAGATAGAGTTCAGTCATGAATGTCTCCCGCGCGCGTCTCGAGCGTTACGCCCAGCAGCGCCGCGATGCGCGCCTCGACGCGGCGCAGCATGACGGATGCATCCAAGCGCGCGTCCAGCACGTGCAGACGCAATTCATCTTCCGCCAGCTCCGCGCTCAGCGTTCCGGGCAGCAGGCTCACCACGTTCGTCAAGAACACGCGCGCCGCGCCCGACGGCAGCCGCAGGCGGTGCGTGACCAGCGCCGGCGCCAGCGGCCGCCGCGGGTGCAGCGCGCGCCGCGCGACATCGACGCCGCCGCGCAATGATTCCCAGAAAAAGAACGGCGCGAATTGCGCCAAGCCCGCGAGGCGCAGACGTTGCCGGCGCGGCGCGGATATCAGACTCGCCGCCAGCGCCGCCGCGATGAACGGCGCGCCGAACGCCCAATCCGGCGCGCCGCCGGCGAGCGCCCACCAGATCAGCGCCAAAAACGCGGCGCGGCGCAGCGCGCTGCCGGAATCGAACGCCGCGAAATCGTGCGCGTTCACGACGGCTGCGTCTCCGCCCGCGGCGGCACGGTGAGCACGTCGGCGCGCGCCTCGCGCAGCACGTGCTCGGCGACGCTGCCCAGCAACATGCGGCGCACCGCCGACATGCCCTGCGTGCCGACCGCGACGAGATCGGCGCGCCGCGCGCTGACCTCGTGCATGATCACCGTGGGCGGATAGCCGCGCTGCGCGACCAGCGTCGCCTTGGCCGCGTCGAGGCCGGCGTCGCGCACGAACGCCTCCAGCTTGCCGCGCACGTCCTGCTCGTGCTCTCGATACAATTCCTGAATGGCGTCGCTGCTCATGCCGCCCGCGCGCAGCCGCGCTTCGTACCAGAGATGATAGGCGTGCAGCACGGTAAACGCCGCGTGCGGAGCGAGTTGTGCGGCGCGTTGCAGCGCCGCGCGCGAGGTGTCGGAAAAATCCACCGCCGCCACGACGCGGCGATACGGCGCGCGCGGCGTTTTCTTCACCACCAGCACCGGGCGATCGCCGCTGCGGATGACGCGCTCGGCGGTGGTGCCGAGCAACCACTCTTTAAGATAATGCCCGCCGTGCGCGCCGAGCACGATGAGATCGGCGCTATGCGCGCGCGCCTGCGCAAGAATGTCGAAGTGCGGCGTGCCGATGCGCACGTGCGGTTCGGCGTGGACGCGGGCGGCGGGATGCGCGGCGAGCTGGGCGCGCAGCGCGGCTTCGGCCTCCTGCGCCAGCTCGCGCTCGACCGCGCCGGGCGCGCCGAACGCCAGGCGCGGCCAGTTATCGGCGTTCACCACGTCCGCGACGACGTGCAGCACGTGCAGCCGCGCCTGTTGTTCTTGAGCGAGGCGCAGCGCGCGCGCCAGCGCGTAAGCGGCGCGCGGCGACAAGTCCGAGGCAACCAGCAGAGAATTCAATTTCTCCATGTCACGTTCCTTGTTCGAAGAAACATAGCAATATTTATGCAGCGGCGTCCAGCGCGCACAGATGGCCGTTCGGACGCGGCGGGAGGCTGTCTGAACTCAACGCCTACACTTCGGTCACACTAAGAGTATATGAAATAGTCGCGCAAGGACAGCAACTCATCAAGGAGGATGTATGGCTCTCAATCTAATGGAACAACGCGGCACGCCGTTGGATCGCCAATTATTCGATTGGCGCGACATGGTGCGCGTGCCGATCAGTAAGCTCGACGACGATGCGTTCACGCGCGTGCGCGTCATTTTGATGAACGGCATCGAGTCGGAGGCGCTGCGCTTCCAGCACGCCTGCGCGCGCATGAATAAGGATTTGCAGCTGCCGCTGGCGCGCGTGCGGCGCATCGAACAGCATCAGCAGACGCTGGTCAACTGGTTGCTGTCCGCCGATCACTCGCCGCTGGAAACCACCATCGCCTACGAGCAAGTGGCCATCGAGGTCACCGCCAGCGTGGCGCAGCACGAGCCCGATCCTTACCTGGCGCAGGTCTATCGCTTCGGCATGTTGGAGGATTTCGATCACCTGTATCGTTATTCGGCTCTGCTCGACCGTTTGGAGGGCAAGGACGCCAACAACATTTTGCAGAGTTACACGGACATCCGTCCCGGCCGTCCCACCATCGAGCACCATCGCGCCCCGGAAGACGATCTGCGCGAACCCTACGACCGCGCCACCGCGCAGCCGATCAGCAAGCTGCACGCTCTGACCATCATGGCCGGCGAGCATCAGACGCACGACTACTACATGCACGTCGGGCCGCTGTTCGCCGATCCGGTGGCGCGCCAGCTCTACGCCGAGATCGCCTCCATCGAGGAGCAGCACGTCACGCAGTACGAATCGATCATCGATCCCCACGAGACCTGGCTGGAGAAGTGGCTGCTGCACGAGGCCGCCGAGGTCTATAACTATTACAGTTGTATGCAGCAGGAGAAAAATTCGCGCATCAAGCCGATCTGGGAACGCTTCGTCGATTACGAACTCGGCCAATTGCACTACGTGATGGATTTGTACCGCTCCATGGAGCGCCGCGATCCCGCCGAGATTTTGCCCGCGGAGCTGCCCGATCCCATCGACTACGACAGCCACCGCGAGTTCGTGCGCGAAGTGCTGCGCGACGAAGTCGATTTGCGCGCGCGCGGCACGCGCTTCATTCACAAAGTCGAAGAGCCGGATGACGCGTTGTCCGTGCTGTACCGCAATCAGATGAACTCCAACGGTTCGCCCTCGCAGATCGTCGCGGCCGGCTACCAGTGGAGCCCCGGCACCGAACTGGCGGAACGCGCCGCCGCGGGCGCACGTTGAATTCGATAACGCTTCACGGAGGATTCAGGCAATGAAAAGCGCATCCGACATGGGTATGAACCGCACCGGCGCGGGCACGGCGCCGAGGCTGAGCAAGGAAATGATCGACGCCGCGCGCGCGGGCACGCCCAGCTCCGGCGGCGACGGCTGGGCGCTGGCCAGCGAGCGCGAGGAATACATCGAGCAGGGCGAACGCATCGGCTCCATGCCGCCGCCGAGCAGTTTGAAGGGCGCCGCCACCACGCTGCTCAAGATGGGCATGGGCGAAAAGCCCAACGTGCTGCTCGACAAAATGGGCGAGCGCCTGGCGTTCGAACGCACCGGCAGCCGCTTGTACGAGGCGCTGATGTCCAAGGTGCAGGCGCTGGGCGGCGGCGCGGACGGCCCCACGCTCGACGAGATCAACGACATCTACAACGACGAAGTGCGCCATTTCGAATTGCTGCGCCGCGCGCTCGAAGACCTGGGCGCCGATCCCACCGTGCAGACGCCGAGCGCCGACGTGAGCGGCGTCACCGCCATGGGCATTCTGCAAGTGCTCACCGATCCGCGCACCAGCGTCGCGCAGTGCCTGCACGCCGTACTGGTCGCCGAACTGGCCGACAACGACGGCTGGCGTATGCTCATCGACCTGGCGCGTTCGCTCGACCAGGACGACATGGCGAAACAATTCCAGCAGGCGCTCACCGAGGAAGAGCGGCACTTGCGCCAGGTGCGCGGCTGGGTGTCGCGGCAGATGCTGGCCGAAGCTACGTAGCGCGCATTGCGATAGATGCTTCTTACTCAGGAGTCAGAAATAAAGACGACACCGTTTAGGAATGACTCCTGAGTAAATACCCTGTTTACTCTACCCCCACCCTGTCCCGCCCCCTTGAAGGGGGCGGGGACGTAGCGTGAAGTGTCGTCTTACTTACTGACTTATGTGTAACGGAATGCTCGCGCTATACTATTAGCGTACCCGTTAAGGAGCATTCACGCACATGACGCACGGCATCGCGCAGGAAGAAATTCGAGAAGAAGTGCGGCGCGCGTTGCTCGAGGACATCGGCGGCGGCGACTTGACCGCCGCGCTGGTTCCCGGCGACGCGCAGTGCGGCGCGCGCGTCGTCAGCCGCGAGGCGGCGGTGCTGTGCGGCGCCGCGTGGTTCGACCGCGTGTTCCTGGAGCTGAGCGCCGCCGTCAACGTCACCTGGCACGCGCACGACGGCGACGCCGTCGCGCCGGGACAAGTGCTGTGCGCGCTGCACGGCCCGGCGCGCGCGCTGCTCAGCGGCGAACGCACCGCGCTCAACTTTCTGCAAACCCTGTCCGGCGTCGCCACGCTGGCGCGCCGCTACGCCGACGCGGTGCACGGATTGAACGTGCGCGTGCTGGACACGCGCAAGACCATTCCCGGCCTGCGCCGCGCGCAGAAATACGCGGTGCGCTGCGGCGGCTGCCACAACCACCGCATGGGCCTGTACGACGGCATACTCATCAAGGAAAACCACATCCGCGCCGCCGGTTCCATCGGCGCCGCGCTGGCCAAGGCGCAGGCGCCGGAGGGCGTCATCGTGGAAGTCGAAGTGGAAAATCTCGCCGAGCTGGACGAGGCGCTCGCCGCCGGCGCGCGCCACGTGCTGCTGGACAATTTCAATCTCGACGCGCTGCGCGAGGCGGTGCGCGTCACGCGCGCGCGCGCGCATCTGGAAGCATCGGGCGGCGTGACGCTGGACAACATCCGCGCCATCGCGGAAACCGGCGTCGATGCTATTTCGGTCGGCGCCCTCACCAAAAACGTGCGCGCCGTCGATTTATCGATGCGCGTTGACGAGCAGTAGCACGTTACGCCGGCAGCAACTGCCTATCCTCGCGCAGCAAGCGGCTCAGCGCCTCGGCGGGCAGCGCCTCGCTGAACAAAAATCCCTGCACGCCGTCGCAGCGCTGCGCGCGCAGCAGATTCAACTGCTCTTCCGTTTCCACGCCTTCGGCGATCACGCGCAGTTTTAAACTGTGCGCCATGGCGATGATCGCGGCGGTGATGGCGGCGTCGTCGGTGTTGCGGGTCATGTCCTTCACGAACGAATGGTCGATCTTCAGGTTGGTGATGGGGAAGCGCTTGAGATACGCCAGCGAGGAATAACCCGTGCCGAAATCGTCGATGGAGATTTGCACGCCCATGGTGGTGAGTTCCTTGAGCGCCGACACGCTGAAGTCGATGTCCTGCATGGCCAGCGATTCGGTGATTTCCACGCGCAGCGTGTGCGGCGCCACGCCGGTTTCCCGTAGCACGTTCTTGATCAATTCCGGCAGATGCTGATCTTGAAATTCCAGCGCCGAACAATTCACCGCCATGTGCAAATGCGGAAAGCCGCCGCTCTGCCAGACCTTGGCCTGCGCGCAGGCGGCGCGCAGAATGCGTTCGCCGATGGGCCGGATCAGGCGCGTCTCTTCGGCGAGTGAAATGAACTGCTCGGGATACACCAGTCCGCGCTGCGGATGGCGCCAGCGCGCGAGCGCCTCGACGCCGGTGATCTTACCGCTGATCAGCGACACGATGGGCTGGTAGTGAATGTCGAATTCCTGATGCTCGATGGCGCGCCGCAAGTCGCCCTCCAGCTCCCACAGCTCCAGCGCGTGCGCGTGCATACTGCGGTCGAACACCTCGTAGCGCGCGCGGCCGTGCGCCTTGGCGCGGTACATGGCGATGTCCGCGTCGCGCAGAATATCCTCCGGGCGCTGAATGGCCGGCGAACTCAAGGCGATGCCGATGCTGGCGGTGGTGTAAATTGCGTTGTTGTCCAGCGGCAGCGGCTTGCTCAGTTCCTTGTGGATGCGCTCGGCGATTTGCTCGGCCTCGGCGGCGTCCTTGACGCCGTCCAGCAAAATCATGAACTCGTCGCCGCCGAAGCGCGCCACCGTGTCGCCGGGGCGCAGCCCGGCCTCCAGGCGCTGCGCCACGGCCACCAGCAACTGATCGCCGACCATGTGTCCCAAACTGTCGTTGATGATCTTGAAACGGTCGAGATCGAGAAACAGCACCGCGAACATGTAATGCGGCCGGCGCTTGGCGCTGCCGATCACGTGCGCCAGCAGGTCCATAAATAGCACCTGATTGGGCAGGCCGGTGAGCGCGTCGTGATGCGCGTTGTGCAGCAACTGTTCCTCCACCTGCTTGCGCTCGGTGATATCGTTGCAGATCAGCAGGATCACGGTGTCGCCGTCGATGTTCGGCACGGCGCGCGCGATGTCGCGCACCCATAAAATATCGCCGTCCTTACGCACCTTGCGGAACTCCCAGTTGAGCGTCTCCATGGGCTGCGCCAGGCAGGCTTGAAAATGCGCGTACACCGCCGCGCGGTCCTCGGCGTAGAAATAATCGAGGATGGGTTTGCCGACCAATTCCTCGGGGCTGTAACCCAACTGCTCGGAACCGAATTTGTTCACCGAGAGAATGGTGCACGCGGCGTCGAGCGTGAAATACATGGACGGATTATCCTCGTACAAGGCGCGGTAGCGCTCTTCGCTGCGGCGCAGCCGGTCTTCCGTTTCCTTGCGCTCGGTGACATCGACGTTCACGCCGATGAAGTGCAGCGGCGCGCCGCGCTCGTCGCGCATGATGTGGCCGTGCGCCGCGATCCAGCGCGTCGCGCCGTCCGGGCGAATGATGCGGTAATCGATGTCGAAGCGCGCGCCGCCCTGCAAAGAACTCTGCACCGCCGCCTCGGCGCGCGCGCGGTCATCCGGATGCACGTGTTCCGCCCAGTTCAAATAATGTCCGCCGAACTCTTGCAGCCCGAACATTTTTTTGAGTTCCTCGGTCCACACCACCGCGCCGGTTTGCACGTTCCAGTCGAAAATGCCGACGTGTCCGGCCTCTTGCGCAAGCTCCAAACGCTCGTGGCTTTGCTGGAGCGCCCGTTCGGCGCGCTCGCGCTCCTCGATCTGCTGTTGCAGGCGCGCGTTGGCGTCGGTGATGCGCCGCGCGGCGTCGATGTGTTCCGTTACGTCCTGAAACGTCAAAATCAGAAAGTCGAGCGGCTGCTTTTCCAGCGCCACGGCGATCGCTTCCACCCATCGCACGGCGCCGTGCGCCGAGCGCGCGAACACCGCGCTGCGCGGGCTGGCGGAGGCGACGGCCTGCTGCAAATAATTCTTCCAGCGTTGCCGCTCGCCGTCTTGAAAAAGGTCGCCGAGCGCGGCGCATTCCTGCGCGCCGAAAATTTCGCCGGCCTTGCGGTTCCAGCTCAGCACGCGCCCGTGCGCGTCCGCCACCGCCATGCCCACGGCGTGGTTGTGCTGGGGATGCAGAATATCAGTAAGCGCTCGAACCGCCATGAGTCTGTCCGTCGATGCTGCGTGCGCCGCGCAAACGTGCGGCGCGCCGTCGATGTGAAGGTTTGTTGCCGCGGAGTGCTGCGCGGCGCGCGGGCCGCGAGCGCTATCGCCGTTTGTGCGTTACGATGATGTGACGTGGGAAATGCGGCGTCTCGATTGCATTATAAAAAAGAAAAGCGCAGTGGGCTAGTTAAAATCCCGGCTCATTTTTGCAGCCAAACCAGCAGTTGCAAAACCAGCAGCGCGTACAGCCCCGCGCCCACGTCGTCTATCATGATGCCGACGCCGCCCTTCATGCGGCGTTCCAGATAATCGAGCGGCCACGGTTTCCAAATGTCGAAGAAACGAAACAGCGCAAAACCAAGAACCAGCCACATCCAGCCCGGCGGCGCGGCGGTCATGGTGATGAGGAAGCCGACGATCTCGTCCCACACGATGCCGGGGTGGTCTTCCACTCCCAGGTCGCGCGCGGTAACATGGCATAACCACACGCCGAGCACCAGTAAAAACAGCGTGTGGGCGATATACAGCCACAGCGGCAACGGCTGCACCAGCAAATAAACGGGCACCGCCAGCAGCGTGCCGAACGTGCCGGGCGCGTAAGGCAGCGCACCCACCCCGCAGCCGAAGGCGAAAAAATGCGTAAGATTGGACCACACGCTGGGAGGCGTTGTTGATTTCATGATTCGTACCGCCGGTCTGGTTGCTGAAGGATGCTAAAATAAAGCATTGCGCATGAATATGACAGTCCTATTATTTTCGCTCATTGCGCCGCGCCGTGCGT
Source organism: Pseudomonadota bacterium (assembly GCA_040756035.1). GTDB lineage: Bacteria > Pseudomonadota > Gammaproteobacteria > SURF-13 > SURF-13 > JBFLZV01. Next base: position 35,719 of record JBFLZV010000009.1, on the reverse strand, counting down.
GGACGGCGTTGCTGTGCTGGGGATTGCTGTGCGCCCCGGCGCTGGGCGAGGAGACGCGCCTCGAGGTCATTCCGCTCAAACACCTGAGCGCCGAACAGGCCGTCGCGTTGCTCAAACCCTTATTGGACGAACAAGACGCGCTGAGCGGCATGAACAATCAGCTCGTGGTGCGCGCCGCGCCCGCGCGCCTCGAACAGATCAAGCAGGCGCTGGCGAAATTCGACGTGGCGCCGCGGCGTCTGCTGATCAGCGTCAAACAGGACGCGGAGGCGACGCGCGCGCAAAACGAGCAGGAGATTTCCGCGCGCGTGCGCGGCGACAAGGCGCAAGCGACGCTGGGCCGCGCGCCGGACGAGTCCGGCGTGGAAGTGCGCATCGCGCGCCGCGATCAGCGCGCCGACGACGCGCGCGTCCAGCAACTGCGCGTGCTGGAGGGCAGCCGCGCGTTCATCGAAATCGGGCAATCCGTTCCGGTGGCGGAGAGCAAGTTCGAAGTCGGCGGCGTGGTTCCGCACGCCTACAACAGCATTACTTACAAGGACGTCACCACCGGCTTCGCAGTATTGGCGCGCCTGAGCGGCGACGACGGCGTCACGCTGGAGATCACGCCGCAGCGCAACACCGTGAATGAACGCAGCGGCGGCCGCATCGATATCCAGCAGGCGCACACTACGGTGTCCGGCCGTCTGGGCGAGTGGATCGACATCGGCGGCGCGCTGCAAGAGCGCAGCGAAACCGGCGCGGGCCTGGTCTATTCCACGCGCGACCTGCGCGACGAACGGCGGCGTATATTAGTCAAGGTGGATAAAGATGAACCCTAAACCATCACGCCGTGGCCGGCGCCAATAGATCATCGCCCGCGTCTTTATTATTGCGCGCCTGCAACAAACTCCAGTAACCGAACAGATTCACCGGCTGATGCTCGATGACGTCCAGGCGCGTGTCATGGATGAACGCCTGCATGGAAAAATCGGTGCGGAAACCGAGCAGCCCGGACAGCGGGGAAATCAAGCGCTCCAGCGCGCCGACGACGGGATTGGTGTGCTGGAAGTGGTTCATGATGAACAAGCGCCCGTCGGGTTTGCATACGCGCCGCATCTCATCGACCAGCCGTTCGGGATGCGGCACCACCGAGGCGACGTACATGGCCACCACTTTATCGAAGGTGTTGTCGGCGAACGTCATGCGCTCGGCGTCCATCACCTCCAGCGCCACCACGTGATCGAGCCCGTCGCGCTCCTTGCGCGCCTGCGCGCGGCGCAGCATTTCCGGAGAGATATCGATGCCGGTGACCTGCACGCCGGGCGGGTAGAGCGGCAGCGACAGGCCGGTGCCCACGCCCACTTCCAGAATGCGGTCTCCGGGCCGGCAATCCATTCTGCGGATGACCGCTTCGCGGCCTGGATGCATGACCAGGCCGAAATAAAAATCGTACAAGCGCGCGTAACGCTTATACGCCTTGCGGATAGCGTCGATGTCCAAGCGCAGGTCTCCCTTTGGTCGTTACAGTCCGTTGCCGTAGAGTTGACAGTATCTATGTAGCCAAGAAATCATAGCCCTGTCAAGTAGATTCAGCGGGGATTTGTCAACGGCGTTCGATCGGATTAGGATAAGTAAAACCTAAAAATAGGTACTGCCCAGGAGGATACACTATGAAGGAACGTAAGGCCGCGGCGCTGAACATTCCGCTCGCCGCGGGGGACGGTGGTCTGGAGCGCAGCGTGCTGTACGCGCGCCGCGCATGGCAAAGGACGGCCGCTTTCGACGAGTGGCTGCTGAAGAAATTGCTGCACGCGCTGCACGATCCCCTCCTGCAAATCGTGCTGTGGGACGGCAAGGAAATCTCCGTCGCGCGCGCCGCCGCGCCCAGCGCCCGCCTCGTCATCCGCGACCGCGCCGCGTTATACAGCCTGGTCGCGCATCCCAGCCTGCACTTCGGCGACCTGTACAGCGCCGGGCGCATCGAAGTAGAGGGCGATCTCGTCGAATTTCTGGAAATGGTTTACCGCGCATCGCCGGCGTCCGCGCCCGCGGGTTTTTTCAGAAAACAGTTGGCGCACTGGATCAACCAGCCGCGCCACAACACGCTGTCCGGCTCGCGCGCCAACATCCATCATCATTACGACATCGGTAACGACTTCTATCGCCTGTGGCTGGACGAGCACATGCAGTACACCTGCGCGTACTTTCCCGAAGCGCAGGCCACGCTGGAAGCGGCGCAGCTCGCCAAGATGGATCACGTGTGCCGCAAGCTGCGCCTCAAGCCCGGCGAAACCGTGGTCGAGGCGGGCTGCGGCTGGGGCGGCCTGGCGCGGCACATGGCCAGGTATTACGGCGTGCGCGTCAAATCATTCAATATCTCGCACGAACAAATCAGCTACGCGCGCGCACGCGCCGCGCAGGAAGGATTGAGCGCGCAGGTGGAATTCATCGAGGACGATTACCGAAATATCACGGGCAAATTCGACGCCTTCGTTTCGGTCGGCATGTTGGAACACGTGGGTGTGGAATACTACCGCGAACTGGGCGCGGTGATCGACCGCTGCCTGAATGCATCCGGGCGCGGCCTGATCCACTCCATCGGCCGCAACAAAGCGGGGCCGATGAACGCCTGGATCGAAAAGCGCATCTTCCCCGGCGCCTATCCGCCCAGTCTGCGCGAGATGATGGAAATTTTCGAGCCGTGGGAATTCTCCATTCTAGACGTGGAGAATTTACGCCTGCACTACGCGAAAACGCTGGAACACTGGCTGGCGCGCTTCGAGAGCCACAACGAGCGCGTCACGGAAATGTTCGACGCCGTATTCGTGCGCGCCTGGCGCCTGTACCTGTCCGGCTCCATCGCCGCGTTCACCACCGGCGCTTTGCAACTTTTCCAAGTACTGTTCGCGCGCCCGCATCACAACGAAATCCCCTGGACGCGCGCGCATCTTTACGAGTAAGTGTTCAACGCCCGGCGGCAAAAAACGTGGCGCTGACGCCCTTCAGTACGAACTCCGCGGCCAGCGCCAGCAGCAACATGCCCATGATGCGCGTGGCGACGCGCGCGCCGGTGGGGCCCAGTTTGTCGAACAGCGGGCCGGCCACGCGGAATAGGCCGTACAGCACCGCGGCGGTCACCAAAATGGTGACGCTGAGTTGCGCGTGTCCCATGATGCTGCCCTTGTGCTGCTGCGCGTAAAGGATCACGGTGGTGATGGTGCCCGGCCCGGCCAGCATGGGGATGCCGAGCGGCACGATGGAAATGTCTTCCTGGCGCGGCTCCACTTCATCGCTTTCCGAGCCGGTGGTTTGAATGCGCGAGTGCGTGGCGTGCAGCATCGCCCACGCCATCGAGGCCAGAATCAATCCGCCCGCCACCTGAAAACTCGGCAGTCCGATGCCGAGCAAGGTGAACAAATACAAACCGCCCCACTGAAAGAACAACAGCGTGACAATCACGGTGATGATCATGCGATGCAAAATGCGCAGGCGTTGCCGCGCCGTCATGCCTTGCGTAAGGCCGAGGTACAAGGGCATGACGTCTATCGGACTCAGCACCACCAGCAGCGAGACCAGTTGCTTGATGAATTGGATGTAATCGAAATCCATGCGTACTATCTACACGTAATTCGCGGCAATATCAACCAAGCATGGACGCCAAGTAATCCGGTACGCGCTGCTCCAGCCAGTACTGCGGCCGCCACGGATAACCGCCCGTCACAAACCCCACGTGCCCGCCGTGGCGGGACAACTCGAACGTAATGCTGTCCGACAATTCATTCGGGCGCGGCACGGCGCGTTCCGTCATGAACGGGTCATCCAGCGCGTGCACGATCAGCGTGGGGGTGCGGATATGCCGCAGATATTGACGGCTGCTGGATTTCGCATAATAGTCGTCCGCGCCGGCGAAACCGTGCAATGGCGCGGTTATTTTGTCATCATATTCGCGCATGGTGCGTAGCCGCGCCAGATCGCCGAACAGAGAGGCTGTTCCGCGGTTGAATTTTTCCCTGATGGAACGGCGCAGGCAGCGCAGCAAATGCCACTGATAAAATCTGGAAAAACCCCGTTCGAAACGCGCCGCCGCGTCACTCAAATCGAACGGCACGGACACCGCCGCGGCGCACGCCAGCGGCGCACGTTCGCCTTGTTCGCCCAGCCATTTCAACAATACGTTGCCGCCCAGCGAAAAACCGACGGCGGCGAGCGGTGTGCCGGGTTCGCGCGCGCGCAGCGTGTCGATCAGCACGTTCAAATCGCCCGTGTCGCCGGCATGATAAAAACGCGGCAGCCGGTTGGGCGCGCCGCTGCACCCGCGAAAATGCATGAACACGGCGCGCCAGCCGTGCTCATCCAGGGCGCGTAACAAGCCGCGCGCATAAATGGAGCGCAGCGAGCCCTGCAAACCATGTAACACAACTACAATCGGGCCGGAGTCGCGCAGCGTCCAATGCAGATCAACAAAATCCCCGTCCGGCAATTCCAGCCGCTCCGCGCGCGTGGCCGGCAATGGACAGCGGCGCAGCACATTCTGCCACAGCGTTTGCCCGTGCGGATTACGTAGCCACCAGGGAGGTATAAAGGTGCTGCCGAAGTGATAACTCATGGTGAGAAATAGCGGATTCAGCTTGTCGGCTCTGTATCCAGCCGTGTTTTACGCTTCGGATTTATCGCCTACTGTGCCAGCGCTTCGACGGCTTTGCGTGCAATGATCGCATGCACCGCGCGGGTCGGATGTATCCCGTCCCAGAATAAAAATTTATCGGGCGTTTGGCAGGTAAACGGCGGAACACGCGGCGTGATGCAAGCGGCCTCTACCTGATTGAAACCGAATGCAGCGGGGTAGGCAACCAGCTCGTTCAGTTTCTGGTGTACGTCGAGCCGTGTGATCTCGATACCAGGAAGCCCCGCCGCGGAAATCAAAATATTTTCCAGATTCGCATTGAACGACTGCGTTAAGAAACCGGCTCCCTGCACGGCGCCGGGACCCAGGGTGCGCACCGCCGGCGTCAATCCAATATCGGGTACATTCAGCACCAGAAACTTGCGCGCGCCGGCCGCGTATAAGGCCAGCAGATGATCGCTGATGGAGGTGAGCGCGGCATTTAGAATGACCGGCGCATTCGGAAAATCGGCCAGTGCATCGCGCACGTCATTGCTGCCCATCTCGATCACATAGAGCGCATCCGGCGGCGCAGCCCCGGCCACGTCGGCGAGGAAGGCGCTCACTTGGGCGGATAGATTGACGCTGACCCCGCTGTTACGCGCCCGCGCCCCACCCACCGCATAGTTCGTGCCGCGTGGACTTGTCGATTGAAAAGCGGGAATATTAGCAGCGAACTGCTCCACCCAAGTCGCTCCATTGCTAAAGTGGTGCCCGCCTCGCGCGTAAGGCGCATTGGGAACGAGCAACGCATCCAGTGCGTCATAGGGGGCGGTGATCGCCTGCCCCGTGAGCGCAAACGCATTGCCGGGATCGGACAGACTGGTTCCGAAAACCACGACCCCGCCGGCAGCCCCTTGCCCCGCAGCCCAACCCGGCATCAGCACAACCGCTAACAGACTCACTCCTATCCACCGCTTCACTGACGTCAGCTTCATTTTTCTTCTCCCGGTTTCGTTTAGAAAATTATTGCTATGATTTTAAAGAACTGAATCATATTAAAATGGCATATCCAAGCCGCATGGCTCTATTCTCACTTTGTAGTAATAAGCTGCACAACAATGGAAGCAATCGAGAGAGCCAGAGCAATAATAGCGATACTCAAAGACCATAATTGCTGTTTATGCTCAAGATTCTTTTCGGCGAGTATTGCCGCAAGGTAAGGGAAGTTAACGCAATGTCTTTCTGAGCCAACGCTAATTGAAAACAGATTAACCCATGTATCATTATGGCTGTATCGGTATTTTGCATTTAAGTGATAGTAAAGTCTTCCGAATATCATTTCAGGTGTACAGCCAATACGTGCGGCAACATCATGAATATTGATAGGCATATAGGGGTCATTTTTTCCACGATCCTGACCAGGTTCTTTACCTGGATAGCTGGGCTCATACATCTTGTAGATGTATTTTAGAATTTCTCGATCGGTTGGCAGCGTATTCATGCTACTCAAAATATTGATCTAGCTCGAGAGATTAATATGCATGGATGGTGGGAAAGTTTTTAAACTTCTAAACATTTATAAAATAATTTTAGCTACGTTTGCGCCGGGTTTCCCTGTCAAGGATTTCCTTGACGAACAATGGAATTTCTTTTTCGAGCGAGCGCGCTTGCGCCTTTAGTTTTTCGTACACGGCTATTTCTTTTCCTTGCCAGACAAGATCGAGGCGTCGTATTTGACGCATGGCAATATGAGAGTAGTTCTCGGGATATGCCCAGTAACAAGTCAGACAAATTTCTCTATCCTTAAAGCGGTTCCAGTTTTCGCAATGCTCGCAAGACCATGATTTTGCGCGGTTGGCGGAACCGGAAAGCAGCATGAAGTCTTCTGATCTAAGCTTTCTTTCGCCGTCGCCGCCGACTTCGTAAGGAATGCGATGGTCTATTTGCAGCTCGCTTTCATTCATCTTTTCCAGATAAATAAAGCATTTACAGCCGTACTTTTCGATTAGCGCCGCCTTGATTTTCTTGGATAATCCGGTGCGCCCCGATAATTTTTGGAAACGCTCGGCTTTTATATCGCCAAAGCGGTAGGCGGCAATTTTTCTTCCGTCGGAGCCTGTAACTCGAAAGGTTTCGACAGGTATGCCGTGTTCGCGTACATCACGGGCTGCGCGAGGCGGATGATTGTATCCGTATTTTGATTTCAATTCTTCGGTTGTGATAAAGCCGTGTTTTAGAATGTGGTCAATAACGGTTTTTGGACGCTTTGCCTTGACGGAACGGCAAAGGTCGGTAAATGCTTTCGGAAATTTAGGCATGCGGTGTGCGCGGATCGAGCAGGCTGTATTGTTGCGTGAGCGGCCGCCGATGATCAACGAGTTTATCGCCAAGCCTGTTAGTCAGCGCGCTCGAGAGGTAGAGAGATTCATAAGTAACTTCATCGCGCCCGAGCAAGGTTGCCTGGGTGGAGCGCCCGGCTTCCAACTCAACGTGTGTGAGATTAAGAGAGGCCGGTAGCAACTCCCCGAACGTTTTATCTCCTCTGCGGCCGTCATAGCTCACGATATAGGAAATTTCCCTGTCGTTCAGATCGTCAAGAGCGGCCACAAAGTCGCTATGGTGAATACCGGAAAGATACCGAGAATCTCTATCCCCGCACACGCCCTGATAGGGCGGGTCCATATAAATAAGGTCGGTTGCTTTAGCCGTGGCGAGTACCTCTCTATAGTCCAGGGCGGAGAAAATAGATTTTCCTTTCAATAAAGCAGATACGCCAAAAATATTTGTGCGCATGGTTTCCGGTCGAGTACCGTGGCGCCTCTTGTCCGGGCTTTGGTTAAAGAGACCGTCCGAGTTGTAGCGAACAGAGGCTTTGACGCAGCGCGCCAATAAATATAAAAAAAGGCGAGGGTCTTGCGTGCGGTTAAAGTCTTCTCGAACTTTATAGTAGTGCTCGATGGAACCGCTGTGTTGTTCATTCCATATGCGCTCATAAGACGAGGCAACCTCAGCCGGACGTTCTACGATGAGTTGCAGCAGTTCGGCTAACGGTTTGTTTAGGTCATTAATTCTGTAGTGCTTGGCCGCTCCGTGTGCGGCTACGGCGATGCTAATCGCAGCCGAACCGGCAAACGGCTCGATTAGGCAGTCAATGTTCGCGGGGACATAGCGTAGTATGACGGGAGCCAAGTTCCGTTTACTGCCTTGGTATTGAATAGGGTGTGGAATGCTTCTCATCCGCCCATTTTCCTGAACCGGGAAGGGTATTGATTAAAATGCATTTAATATACCCCTAAGCCACGTTAAATACATCACTACGCCTTTCCCTGCAACTGCAACAATATCGCTTCATTTTCCAGCGTCGAGGTGTCTTGGGTGATGGCTTCGCCGGCGGCGATGGAGCGGAGTAGGCGGCGCATGATTTTTCCGGAGCGCGTTTTTGGCAAATTGTCGGCGTAGCGGATGTCGTCGGGGCGGGCGATGGGGCCGATTTGTTCGGTGACCCAGGCGCGCAGTTCTTTGGTGAGGGCTTCGTCCACGCCGCCCGCGGGGCGCGCGCCTTTTAATACGACGTAGGCGAACACGGCTTCGCCTTTGATGGGATCGGGTTTGCCCACCACGGCGGCTTCGGCGACTTTGGGATGCGCGACCAAGGCCGATTCGATTTCCATGGTGCCGAGGCGATGGCCGGAGACTTTGAGCACGTCGTCGGCGCGGCCCATGATCCAGAAGTAGCCGTCGTCGTCTTTGTGCGCGGTGTCGCCGGCGACGTAGTAGCGGTTGTTGAATTTTTTCCAGTAGGTGTCGATGTAACGCTGTTCGTCACCCCAGATGCCGCGCAGCATGAACGGCCAGGGTTGTTTGATGACGAGGTAGCCGCCTTGGCCGGGCGTGGCGATGGGATTGCCTTCTTCATCGACGATGTCCGCCGCGATGCCGGGCAGCGGCAGGGTGCAGGAGCCGGGCTTGGTGGCGACGGCGCCGGGGATGGGCGCGATGAGATGCGCGCCGGTTTCGGTTTGCCACCAGGTGTCAGTGACGGGGCAGTGCTCGTGTCCGATGTGTTGGTGATACCACATCCAGGCTTCAGGGTTGATCGGTTCGCCGACGCTGCCGAGCAAACGCAGCTTGGATAAATCGTATTTCGCGGGGAGGTCGTCGCCCAATTTCATCAGGCCGCGTATCGCGGTGGGCGCGGTGTAGAAAATCGTCACGCCGTGGCGTTGGCAAATATCCCAGAAGCGTCCGCCGTCGGGAATGGTGGGCGCGCCTTCGTACATCACCATCGTTGCGCCGGTGGCGAGCGGGCCGTAGGCGACATAGCTATGGCCGGTGACCCAGCCGACGTCGGCGGTGCACCAGAAAATATCGTCGTCACGAATGTCGAACACCCACTGCATGGTGACGATGGCGCCGAGCAAATAGCCGGCGCTGGAATGCTGTATGCCCTTGGGTTTGCCGGTGGAGCCGGAGGTGTAGAGCAGGAACAGCGGATGCTCGCTCTCCACCCACACCGGCTCGCATTGATCGGATACGTTCTTTACCACATCGTGCCACCACACATCGCGTTCGCTCTGCATGGGGATGGTTTGGCCGCTGCGCTTTAATACAATGACGGATTCGATCGTCGGACAGCCCTTGGCGAGCGCCTGGTCGGCGGCCAATTTCAATTCGATGATCTTGCCGCCACGCGTGCCGCCGTCGGCGGTGATGAGCAGCTTGGCGCCGGCGTCCTCGATGCGATCTTTCAACGATTGCGCGGAGAAACCGCCGAACACCACGGAGTGAATCGTGCCGATGCGCGCGCACGCCTGCATGGCGACGACGACTTCGGGAACCATGGGCATGTAAATCACCACGCGGTCGCCTTTTTTGATGCCTTGCGCCTTCAGCGCATTGGCGAAGCGACAGGTTTCACGGTGCAGTTCCGCGTAGGTTACGCGGCGAATGTCGCCTTGTTCACCCTCGAAGATGATGGCGGTTTTGTTTGCTTTGTCCTTGAGATGGCGATCCAGGCAGTTATAGGAAACATTGAGCAGTCCATCGCCGAACCAGCGAAAGTGCGGCGCGTTTTGCGCGTCGAGGGTTTGCGTGAAAGGTTTTTGCCAGGTGATTTCCTCGCGCGCGAGCCGCGCCCAAAATTCCGGCTGATTGCGCGCGGCCTCCTGATTCAGCGCCGCCAGCGCCTGCGCGCCCTTGACGCGCGCCTTGGCGACAAACGCGGCCGGCGGCTCGAACAGCCGCTTTTCGTGGAGAATGGATTCGATGTTTTGCGTGGACATGGGCTTCACGCGGCATCTACGTATTCGACTCGGCTGGAGGGCGCCGGGATGGGCAAGCCGTCCTCACGCATCCCGCGCAAATGGATTTCGATGGCCTCGCGTATTTGCGCCTCGACTTCTTCCATGGTTTTTCCGGTCGCCACACAGCCGGGCAGATCGGGGACATAAGCGGAATAGTTGTTTTCCGCTTGTTCAATTACTACGGCGTAACGCATGTTAACCCTCCCGCTTCTTTAAGCCTGCTTGACGCAGGATGCTGTTCAATGTGCCGGGCGCCAGGTCGTTACCCGGTTTCCCGGAGAATGGATCCGATAGTTTGTGTAGCATGTGGGCATAATTTACCGAGCAGAGGTACTTACTCTTTTGTCGTCTTTTTCAATATAAGCTTCTGAAAAAGTCTTTATCCACTTGCTTCTTTGATCTTCAGAAAGTTCTTTGATTTTCGTTACATAAGCAACCCGATGCATGCCATCCAAGCCCTGTATAATGCGGGCTATTTCATGTTGATCATTGTGTGGTGGGCATTGGTTGATTCGCCATTCATACAAAATGCTATATGCATCTTCGCTAATGACCTCCCAGGTGGTATTAGAGCACCTGCTCTGCATGTGTGTTTTTAGCTGGTCCATAAATAACCTTGGTGTGTGCCTGGTAGGGCCTAAATACTGAATAGTAAGCATTTCATTCCAGCTATCCAAGGTTTGTCCTTTGGGGGTGTACTCAATCAAGCCGGGTGTTCCGGCGTCAGGAATATCCGTCATCAGCGCAGGTGCTGTAATAGGGGGCAACAACATAGTTGCAATGAATGGTGCGGCAGGTGATGAGGAAATAGAAGAGGGTGTATAACCTTCGATATGGGCCACTTGCCAAGTATTGTCCACCGGTATAATTAGAGCTTCCGGAAGGGATTTGCAGCCATGCAGTGTTATCGCAAAACTAACTATAACATAAAGCAATCTATATCTTTTCATTTACAGCTCCCATACCTACTATATGATAACCGCCATCCACATACACCACTTCGCCGGTGATGCCGGAGGCGAGGTCGGAACATAGGAAGGCGGCGGTGTTGCCGACTTCTTCGGTGGTGACGTTGCGGCGCAGCGGCGCGTTCTTTTCCATGTGCTCGAGCATTTTGTTGAGACCGGCGATGCCGGAGGCGGCCAGCGTCTTGATCGGCCCGGCGGACACGGCGTTGACGCGGATGCCTTCCGGCCCCAGGCTGTCGGCCATGTAGCGCACATTGGCTTCGAGACTGGCCTTGGCCAGGCCCATGACGTTGTAGTTGGGGATGATGCGCTCGGCGCCCAAATAGCTCAAGGTGAGCAGTGCGCCGTTGCGGCCCTGCATCATGTTGCGCCCGGCCTTGGCCAGCGCGGCGAAGCTGTAGGAACTGATGTCGTGCGCGATGCGGAAACCCTCGCGCGTGACGGCGTCCAGGTACGGGCCTTCCAATTCGCTGCGCAGCGTATAGGCGACGGAATGCACGATGATGTCGAGGTGATCCCAGAAGTCGTCCAGCCGTTCGAATACCGCGTCGATTTCCGCGTCATGGGCGACGTCGCAGGGGATGGTGATGTCGGAGCCGCACTCCGCGGCCATTTTTTCCACCCGCTCTTGCAGTTTTTCGTTTTGATAGGTGAAAGCCAGTTGCGCGCCTTCGCGTTGCATGGCCTGCGCGATGCCCCAGGCGATGGAGCGTTGACTGGCGAGACCGACGATGAGTGCGCGTTTGCCGCTGAGAAATCCCATGCTGTTTTCCTTGTGTTCACGTGAAACTTTAATGAAAAATACCGTGGCTCATTGCGCAGCGCCCGGCGAACGGGCGTGCTCTAAGATGCTTGCGCATAACGCCGCGGCGGAGCTTATAATGTACGCCGTGCGTATGAAGTTCATTTTCAGCCTGTCCCCGCTTGCGCTGCTCGGCGCGCTGGGGATTGCCCTTTCCGGCTGCGGTCATCCTTGGAACAACCCGTACCCCGCCGCCGACGAGGGCCGCAATATTTTATACGCGGCGTTCGACCAGCGGCCCAAGCATCTCGATCCGGCGCAATCCTATTCCGAAAACGAATACTTCTTTATTGCGCAAATCTACGAGCCGCCGTTACAGTACCATTATTTAAAACGGCCCTACACTCTCGCGCCGCTCACCGCCGCGCACATGCCGCGCCCGGCGTATCTGGACGCCCAGGGCCGGCCGCTGCCGGACAACGCGGCGAACGACGCCGTCGCCTACAGCGTCTATGATATCACCATTAAACCCGGCATCCGCTATCAGCCGCACCCGGCCTTCGCCCAGGACGAGCAAGGGCGTTACCGCTATCACGCGCTCACCGCGCAAGACCTGCGCAAGATTCGTACGCTGGATGATTTTCCTTACACCGGCACGCGCGAGTTGACCGCCGCCGATTACGTGTATCAAATCAAACGCCTGGCGCACCCGCGCCTGCAATCGCCCATCCTGGGTGTGATGAGCGATTATATCGTAGGGCTGAAAGAGTATGCCGCGCAACTCGCGCAGGTGCAGCGCGAACTCGCGCAACAAGGCAAGGGCGACGCGTATCTCGACCTGGAACGCTATGCGCTGGAAGGCGTAACGGCGGTCGATCGCTACACGTATCGCATCAAAGTCCGCGGCAAATATCCGCAGTTGTTGTATTGGCTGGCCATGCCGTTCTTCGCGCCGTTGGCACCGGAGGTGGAACGCTTCTACGCGCAGCCCGGCCTCGCCGAAAAAAATCTGAGTTTGGATTGGTATCCGGTCGGCACCGGACCGTACATGCTGACCGTCAATAATCCGAACCGGCAAATGGTGCTGGAGCGCAACCCGAATTTTCATGGCGAGCCGTATCCAAGCGAAGGCGAGCCGGACGACAACAGGCTCGGTTTCTTGCGCGACGCGGGCAAGCCCATGCCGTTCATCGACAAGGCGGTGTACAGTTTGGAAAAAGAAGGCATCCCGTACTGGAATAAATTCCTGCAAGGCTATTACGACACCTCCGGCATCAGCTCCGACAGCTTCGATCAGGCGGTGCGCATCAGCACGCAAGGCGAGGCCGCGCTCACCGACGCCATGCAGGAAAAGGGCATTCGCCTGCTCACCAGCGTCGGCACCTCGACGTCGTATTTCGGTTTCAACATGCGCGATCCGGTGGTCGGCGGCTACGACGAGCGCGCGCGCAAACTGCGCCAGGCCATCGCCATCGCCGTCGATACCGAAGAGTTCATCTCCATCTTCCGCAACGGGCGCGGCATTGCGGCGCAAGGGCCGATCCCGCCGGGCATCGCCGGTTACGTCGAAGGCCGGGCCGGCGTTAATCCTTACGTCTATGATTGGGTCAACGGCAAGGCGCAGCGAAAATCCATCGAAGAGGCACGGCGTTTGCTCGCCGAGGCCGGCTATCCCAACGGCCGCGACGCGCGCACCGGCAAGCCGCTGCTGCTCAATTACGACGTGACCGCCAGCGGCCCCGACAGCAAGGCGTATCTCGATTGGCTGCGCAAGCAATTCGCCAAGATCGACGTGCAACTCGTGGTGCGCAACACCGATTACAACCGCTTTCAGGAAAAAATGCTCAAGGGCACCGCGCAACTATTTCAGTGGGGATGGAACGCCGACTACCCCGATCCGGAAAATTTCCTATTCCTGCTGTACGGCCCGAACAGCAAGGTCGGCAAGAACGGCGAGAACGCGGCGAATTACGACAACCCCGAGTTCAATCGCCTGTTCGAGCAAATGAAAAACATGGAAAATGGGCCGCGCCGCCAGGAAATCATCGATAAAATGATCGCCATCGCGCGCCGCGACGGCCCTTGGCTGTGGGGCTTTCATCCGAAAAAATTCGGGCTGTTCCACGCTTGGTATCACAACGCCAAGCCCAACGAAATGGCCAACAACGAACTCAAATATTTGCGTATCGATCCCGCACTGCGCGCGCACATGCGCCGCGAGTGGAATGAGCCGACGCTGTGGCCGCTGGGCCTGCTGCTCGCCGTGCTGGTGCTGAGCGCCGTGCCGGCGTTCGTGACTTACCGGCGCAGGGAACGCGCGGCGGCGCATTGAAATTCTTTATAAAGATATTTATTTAAATGTTCGCTTACATCATTCGCCGCGTGCTGTACGCCGTTCCGATCTTGATCGGCGTGAATCTCATCACCTTCGTATTGTTTTTCGTGGTGAACAGTCCCGACGACATGGCGCGTATGCATCTCGGCGTGAAGCACGTCACGCCGCAGGCCATCGAGCAATGGAAGGCGGAGCGCGGTTACGACAAGCCGCTGCTGGTGAACTCCGCCGCGCCGGGGCTGCAAAAGTTCACCGATACGCTGTTCGTCGAGAAATCGCTGGCGCTGTTCGCCTTCGACTTCGGCCGCGCCGATGATGGGCGCGACATCGGGTTGGACATCAGCCAACGCATGTGGCCGAGTCTGGCCATCGCGCTGCCCACGTTCGCTCTCGGCATGTTGGTGAATATCACCTTCGCTTTGCTCATGGCGTTTTTCCGCGCCACGTACATAGACGTGTGGGGCGTGGTGCTGGGCGTGGTGCTCATGTCTATTTCCGGCTTGTTTTACATCATCGGCGGACAATATTTAATCAGCAAACTTTGGCATCTGGTGCCTATCTCCGGCTACGACAGTGGTTTCGACGCGCTGAAGTTCGTGGCGCTGCCGGTCATCATCGGCGTGATTTCCGGCATCGGCGCGGGCAGCCGCTGGTACCGCACGATTTTTCTGGAGGAGATCGGCAAGGACTACGTGCGCACCGCGCGCGCCAAGGGCCTCGCCGAGCCGCGCGTGCTGTTCGTGCACGTGCTGCGCAACGGTTTGATCCCTATTCTTACCGGCGCGGTGGCGGTGTTTCCCTTGCTGTTCATGGGCAGCCTGATCCTGGAATCGTTCTTCGGTATTCCCGGCCTCGGCAGCTACACCATCGACGCCATCAATAACCAGGATTTCGCGGTGGTGCGCGCCATGGTGTTTCTTGGTTCGGTGTTGTACATCATCGGTTTGATATTGACCGATATCTCCTACACCATCGTCGATCCGCGCGTGAGGTTCGCCTGATGCCGTTCAAGCCCGTCATCTTGTGGACCGACGCGCTGATTTTTGTTTTGGTTATCGCGGTGCTGCTGTTCATTTTGCGCGCGCGCGCCAAGGAGCATCTGCGCGCGCCGTGGCGGCGCGTGGCGCGCAATCGCATGGCCATGGTCACGCTGGTGATATTGCTGGCTTACGTGTTGGTCGGCCTGCTCGATTCGCTGCATTTCCGCCCGGCGCTGCCGGACACGCCGTCCGGACAGCGCGAATACGCCGTCGAAGTGTTGAGCGTGCTGGACGTGCTCGTCACGCCGCTCAGGACGCAGGAAGAGAAAACCTATTCCGCGCCGTTCGCCACGCACCTCTATGCGAAAGAAACTGTGGAGCGCGCCGACGGCACACAAGAGCGCATCTTCCCGCGCTTGCGGTACGGCGGCGCGCATCTTACCGATTTGAGCGCGCGCGGTGAGGATATCGCACTGACCGCGTTGCGCGGATTCATCGAAGGTGTAGTGGCGTGGGCGGCGTTCGCCGCGCTGCTTGCCGCATGGCTCGCGCGGCGTGGCCGCGTGGTATATCGTGAAATGTTGCAAAAAATAATGCGCGGCGCCACGGACATCCCCTGGCGCGCCGTCTTGATTACCTCCGGCGTGCTCATCGTGCTGACGGCCATGGCCGCGGAGCTCGGCGTGAAGTACCACCTCCTCGGCACCGACAAGGTCGGGCAGGACGTGCTGTATCAAGCCATTAAAAGCATACGCACCGGCTTGGTCATCGGCACTTTGACCACGCTGGTGATGTTGCCGTTCGCGGTGTTGCTGGGCATCATGGCGGGTTATTTTCGCGGCGTGGTCGACGACGCCGTGCAGTATTTATACACCACGCTCAGTTCCATTCCCGGCGTGCTGTTGATCGCCGCCGCGATACTCATGCTGCAGGTGTATATCGCCAATCACCCCGAGCAGTTCGAGACCGTCGCGCTGCGCGCCGACGTGCGGCTATTATTCCTGTGCATCATCCTCGGCATCACCAGTTGGACCGGGCTGTGCCGGCTGTTGCGCGGCGAAACCTTGAAGCTGCGCGAGATGGATTACATCCAAGCCGCGCAGGCGTTCGGCGTCGGGCATTTCAAGATCATCACGCGCCACATTTTGCCCAACGTCATGCACATCGTGTTGATTACCGTGGTGCTCGACTTCAGCGGCTTGGTGCTGGCCGAGGCGGTGTTGTCATACGTCGGCGTCGGCGTCGATCCCACCACGCTGAGCTGGGGCAACATGATCAACGCCGCGCGCTTGGAAATGGCGCGCGAGCCGATGGTGTGGTGGCCGCTGCTGGCGGCATTCGTGTTCATGTTCGCGCTGGTGTTGCCGGCGAATCTGTTTTCCGACGCGGTGCGCGACGCCTTCGACCCGCGCTTGAGAAAGTTATGACCATGCGCGATCCGTTGCTGCGCGTCACCGATTTGCGCACCTGGTTCAACACCAGCAGCGGCGTGCTGCACGCGGTGGACGGCATCGATTTCGAAATCAAACGCGGCGAGACCTTCGCACTGGTCGGCGAATCGGGCAGCGGCAAATCGTTGACCGCGTTGTCCATCATGCGCCTGCTGCCCGCCGCCGGCCACGTCTCCGGCGCGGTATTTCTCGAGGATCAAGACCTCCTGCGGTTGCCCGAGGCGGAGATGCGTCAAGTGCGCGGCGGGCGCATCGCCATGATTTTCCAGGAACCGATGACCAGTCTGAATCCGGTGCTGAGTGTCGGCGAGCAAATCGGCGAATCGCTGTTGTGCCATCAGGGCTTGCGCGGCGCGGTCGCGCATACGCGCGTGCTGGAGCTGCTCGATGCCGTCGGCATCGCCGAGCCGCGGCGGAGCTACGGCGAATACCCGCACCAGCTTTCCGGCGGCATGAAGCAGCGTGTCATGATTGCGATTGCGCTGGCCGGCGAACCGGAATTGCTCATCGCCGACGAGCCGACCACGGCGCTCGATGTCACCATCCAGGCGCAAATTCTGGAACTGCTGCGCAACATCCAGCGCGACACCGGCATGGCCATCCTGCTCATCACGCACGACTTGGGTGTGGTGTCGGAAATGGCCGACCGCGTCGCCGTGATGTACGCCGGAAAAATCGTGGAGAGCGCGGAGCGCGAGCGCTTCTTCGGCGCACCGCAGCATCCTTACACGAAAAAACTTTTCGATTCACTGCCCGGAAAGAGCAGCGTTAAGGCGTCGCCCGGCATCGGCACGGCCTTGTTGCAGGTGCGCGATTTGAAAGTTTATTTCCCCATACAAAAAGGCTTGTTCAAACGCACGGTCGGCTATGTGCGCGCGGTGGACGGCGTCACGCTCGACATTGCGCAGGGGCGCACCTTGGCGCTGGTCGGCGAATCGGGATCGGGCAAGACCACGGTGGGTAAGAGCATATTGCAATTGATCCGCCCCACGGCGGGCAGCGTGCGTTTCGGCGATACGGATTTAATGCGTCTCAAGGGCGAAGCGCTGCGCGCGCGCCGCGCCGATTTTCAGATTGTCTTTCAAGACCCGTATTCATCGCTCAACCCGCGTATGCTGATCGCCGACATTATCGAAGAAGGCATGATCGTGCAGGGTGTCGGCGGTTCGCCCGCCGAACGCGCGGCGCGCGTGGATGAATTGCTGGAGCAAGTAGGCTTGAGCGCGAGCATGAAATACCGCTACCCGCACGAATTCTCCGGCGGTCAGCGCCAGCGCATCGCCATCGCGCGCGCCTTGGCGGTCAATCCGAAATTGATTATTTGCGACGAGCCGACCAGCGCGCTGGACGTGTCCGTGCAGGCGCAGATATTGAATTTGTTAAAGCGCCTGCAAGACGAACTCGGCTTGGCCTACCTGTTCATCACGCACAATCTCGCCGTGGTGGAATATCTCGCGCACGACGTGGCGGTGATGTACCAAGGCAAGATCGTCGAGTACGGCGACGTAGAGCAAGTGCTGCACCACCCGCGGCATCCTTATACGCAAGCGCTGCTGAGCGCCGTGCCGAAAATCGCGGGGCGCGATTGAAATCTGCATTTAATAGTTTGTTTTTCAGACGTTCTAGTAAAGTTCTAGGCAAGCATCCTGCTTATTCTGTAAAAATTCTTGAATGACTGCATGGTTTTTCGTTAAAAGATTAGCAATGTATTGCGTGGAGGTATTCCCGCACTTCATCCAGATTACCTTCGGAGGGAAATTAAATAGGAGACCGTATTCATAGAAGTCAGAATCTTTGGTGACTATTGTGTAATCATGTTCCTTGGCGTAGCGCCAAATTATTGCATCATTAGATTGGGCCATGCCCAAAAGACGGATTTGAGCGGATTCTGGGTAGCTTGTTTGTAGAGCATCCAACAAGCGATAGGAGAGATTTTGATCGAGTAGCAGCTTCAAGCGGAGCGGGCGGTAGTGAGGCGGTGCTCTCTGTCGGCGGCGAATTCCAGGCAAGCGCGGATATCCTCTAACTCAAGCTCGGGATAGTCGCGAATAATTTCTTGCTCCGTCATGCCCGATGCCAGCCATCCGAGCACGTCATACACGGTAATGCGCATGGAGCGTATGCACGGTTTGCCGCCGCGCTTGCCTGGTTCTAGGGTGATGCGATCCTGATAGCTCATCTCAACCTCTAGGTAATCGGATGTCCTTACTTTAATCCGTTACGACCTTTAACACAATCTTGCCGCGCGTGTGGGCGCTTTGCACCATTTCGTGCGCGCGGCGCGCTTCGGAAAGCGGCAGCACGGCGGCGACGTGCGGTTTAACGGCGCCTTGGTCGATCAGTGCGGCGATTTGCGTGAGCTGCGCGGCGTTGGGTTGCACGAACACGTATTTGGCGCGCACGCCGTAGTGTTTGGCGAGTTCCTCATTGGGTTGATTGAGCAGGGAAACGATCACGCCGCCTTTTTTCAGAATTTTGAATGAGCGTTCATAGACGTCGCCACCCACGGTGTCGAACACCACATCCATATCTTTTACCTCATCTTCGAAGCGCACCGCAGTGTAGTCGATGACTTCTTGCGCGCCGAGACCGCGCACAAAATCGGCGTTACGTGCCGAGGCCGTGGTGTAGACGCGCGCGCCTTTCCAGTGCGCGAGCTGAATAGCGTAATGGCCGACGCCGCCCGCGCCGGCGTGGATCAGCACGGATTGTCCGGCATCGAGTTGCGCGGCGTCGAACAAGGATTGCCAAGCAGTGAGCGCGGCGAGCGGCACCGCCGCGGCGTGGATGAAGTCGATGGATTTGGGTTTCAATGCGAGTTCCGCGGCGCGCACCACGATATATTCGGCGTACGCGCCGTCGCGCCCGATGTCGGGCCGCGCGTACACGGCATCACCAACCTTCACGTTATCAACACCCGGCCCGACCTGTTCCACCACACCCGCCACGTCCCAGCCCAGCACCAGCGGGAGGCGGTGATTCACGCGCCCCTGCAAGCGCCCGACGCGCACCTTCCAATCCACCGGATTCACGCCCGCCGCGTGCACTCGCACTAGGACTTCGCCGTCGCCGGGTTGCGGGCGCGGCGCGTCTTCGTAGCGCAGCACTTCCGGCCCGCCATATTCGTGGATGCGTACTGCCTTCATGGTAGTCATGTTATCCCTCACATTGTTTGACGCAGCGCCGCGCGGCGGCCGCGCTTCACATCGATGCCAAGTAGTATTAACAAACCAACGACAAAATAACCGCCGGTGATCAGCATAGCGAAACGATGATCGCCGTGCGAGAGCCAGCTCACCAGTCCGTAAGTGATCGGACCGAGGATGGCGGACAATTTTACCGCCAGTCCCCACAGTCCGAAAAATTCCGCGCGCCGTGCGGCGGGGCTGAGCAATCCTACCAGTGCGCGGCTCGCCGACTGACTGCCGCCCAAACACAGCCCCGCCACGTTGGCGGCGGCCCAAAACAAGCCGGGGCCGCGCGCCGCGTAGGCTAGGCCGATCATCAGCAGCCAACCCGCCAGGGTCAGCGCGATGGCCGGGATATGGCCGATGCGGTCTTGCAGACTGCCGAAGAAAAACGCGCCGAGCGCCGCGGTGATATTGACCACCAAAATCAACAACAAGGTGTCGCGCGTGCTGAAGTGCATGACCTGCTGGGCGTAAATCGCCGCCAGCGAAATCACTGCCATGATGCCCGCCTGCGAAAACACTACGCAAACTAAAAAGCGCGCCAGATCACGGTAACGGCGCACTTGGCGCAGCGTCGCGCCGAGCCGGGCAAAGGCTTGCGCCACGATGTTGTAACCCGGCGCCACGCGTTGCGGCACGGCGCGCTCGCGCAGAAATAAAAACGTCGGCAGGCTGGCGAGGGCGAACAGCGCTGCGGTAATAAGCAGGGTCACCGGCACGAACTGCGCGGCTTGATGGCCCTGCGCCTGCGCCCAGTTCACATAGGCTAGGCACAGGCCGAGAGTCAACAGTCCGCCCAAATAGCCGAGGCTCCAGCCCCAGCCCGACACGCGCCCCAGCGCGCGGCCGCGCGCCAGTTCCGGCAAAAACGCGGCAATCAAATTTTCGCCGCTGCCGAAGAAAAAGTTGGACAGGACGATGAGCGTTACGGCCAACGTCAGCTCGCCGGGTCCGACCAGCGCCAGCGCGGCGGTGAACAGCACGCAGCCCGCAGTGGCGGCGAGCAGCAAAGGTTTTTTGGCGGCGTGCGCGTCGGCGTACGCGCCCAACAGCGGGCCGGTGATCATGATGAGCAGATACGACGCGGCCAGCGCCGCGGTCCAGGCGAACGTCGCCCACGGCGCGTTGCCCGCCACCACCGCCACGAAATAGGCGTTGAACACCGCGGTGATGACCACAGTGGTGTAGCCGGAGTTGGCGAAGTCGTACATGGCCCACGCCCACACTTCGCGCGGGCGGACGTCCGTGGCGAGATTGCCTTTCATAGGATGGTGTCTAGGGAACGGCTTGCACGGCGCCGTCGATGTACAACTTGAGATTATGGCCGGGCTGGAGATATTTGCCGGTCAGATCGGTGTTCCACTCTTGAAGCTGCGCGACGGTGATTTTGAAGCGTTGCGCGATGCGCGCCAGCGAGTCACCCGCGCGCACCGTGTAGGTGATGGGCTGTTTGCCGGCGGGCGCGGCGCGGGCCTCCAGGCGCTTGGCGTCCGGTTTTTTCTTGGCCGCTTTCTTTTTGGAGGGCGGCGTGTCGCCCAAGCGTTTGACCGGGTCGAGCGTGGCGAGTTTGGCGGTGAAGCGCGCCGCTTTGTCCGCCGGCAGCAGCAGGGGATATTCCCCGCGCGGATCGGTGACGCCGTTGGTGAAGCCGGGATTCAAGTGGCGGATTTCACGATCCGACATGCCGGCCATTTTGGCGGCCAGCTTCAAATTGATTTGTCCGTCCAGTTCCACGCTGGTCAGATACGGTTCGTTGGGGATGGAGGCCAGCGTCACGCCGAAATCCTCCGGGGTATCGACCAGCGCGGCGATACCCAGCAGCCGCGGAACGTAGGCCTCCGTTTCGCGCGGCAAGTCGAGCGACCAGAAATCGGTGGACTTGCCGGCCTGACGATTCTTTTTTACAGCGCGCAGCACGGTGCCCTCGCCGGCGTTGTAGGCGGCCAGGGTGAGCAGCCAGTCGCCGTCGAAATCGGTATTGAGTTTTTCCAGGTATTTGAGCGCCGCTTGCGTGGAGGCGGCGATGTCGCGCCGCCCATCGTACCAGAAATCCTTTTTGAGGCCGAAGTGCCGGCCGGTGGAGGGGATGAGTTGCCAGATGCCCGCCGCGCCGCTGCTCGAATTGGCGGACGCCTGGTAGGCGCTTTCGATGACGGGGATCAGCGCAATCTCGGTGGGCATCCCGCGCTTCTCGATTTCCTCCACGACGTAGTAAAGATACGGTTTGGCGCGTTCGATGGTGGCGTCCAGATAAGCGCGGCTGTCGGCGTACTCCTGTGCCTCCTTGTACGCCTTGGGATGGCGGCGGTTGGGCAATGCAAAGCCGGCGCGTATCCGGGCCCACAGATCCTGCGGCTCCGGTTCCGATTCCGGGCTCATGGAGGCGGGGATTTTCTCCAAGCCAAAACCCTCGCCGAGACGCTCCCACAGGTTGGCCGTGGTGGTGACGAGGTATTGATCAGGATTTTCCGGCAGGGGAGGGGGTGAGTTATAAAAGTGATTGTTATTCAAATAGTTATATTTATCAGAGGGTTGCGCGGCGGAGGCCTGATCCGGCTGGGGCGGAGTGTGGCCGCAGGCCCCGATCAGGACCCCAGCCAGCGTCATCAGGATGACTTTGAATAGTCGCTGGGCGGAGATAAGCTCATCCATAAGCGAAATGGTAGGTGCTGAGACCCGGCTAGGTCAACCAAACTAACTGACCGATCGGTCAATATTGAAGGCATAAATAATCCTATAAAAGCGCTAGTCATCGTCCAAAACGTCCTTCCAATGCCGCACCACGGCGAAAACCTCTGCGGCGTCGGTGAGCGACCGACCCGCGAAATTTTCCGCCGCCGCGATCACGTCGGGATCATGGCAGCGCAAAAACGGATTGGTGCGCTGTTCCGTTTCCAGCGTCGCGGGTACACTGGGCAGGCCGCGCGCACGCAGCGCCTCGGTGGCGCGGATGCGCGCCATGATATCGACGTTGTCCGGCTCCACGCGGCGCGCAAAGGCGAGGTTTTCCAAGGTATATTCATGACCGCAATAGACTTGCGTAGCGCCCGGCAGGGCGGCGAGCTTGGCGAGCGAAGCGTACATTTGCCGCGGTGTGCCCTCGAACAGACGTCCGCAACCGGCGGTGAACAGCGTGTCGCCGCAAAACAGTAGGTCCGCGCCGTAGTAGGCGATCGCGCCGCGCGTGTGGCCGGGTACGTCCAGCACGCGCAACGCCGCGCCCAACTGCGGCAAATCCACCACGTCGCCTTCGCGCAGCGGATGCGTGAGGGCGGGGATGTCCTCGCGCGCCGGACCGTACACCGGCGCATCATACTGTTTGCGCAACGCCGCCACGCCACCGGTGTGATCCCAATGATGATGCGTGACGAGCACGGCGCAAGGTTCCAGCCCCAGCCGCTGCAACGCCGCCAGCGCCGGGCGTGCGTCGCCCGGATCGACCAGCGCGGCGTGGCGTGTTCCGGGCCGCGTCAGCAGCCAGATATAATTGTCCTTGAAGGCGGGCAAGGGTTGCACGGTCAACATAATATCCATAGGCTGGCACTATCCACTGTCGTGGTCAATGTGGAGAAGACACTAATTCCGCCAAAAACCGGTAATGAGGATGAAATGAGCCCCACCCTTCAAGACAATCTCGCCGCGCTGCGCCGCCAGCGCGCCTGGTATCGCTTGCGCTTGGGCAGCCTGTTGCTGGAGGCGGAGTGCGCGCGCATGGCGGAGGTGCTGCCGGATTTGTTCGGCTACCACTTGCTGCAAGTCGGCGCGCCGGCCGACGTCGATTTATTGTCCACCAGTCGCATCTCGCACCGCATAGTGCTGGACGCCGACACCGGCGCCCACGGCGCGCACCCGCCGCAACTGTACGCGCGCCCGGACGCCTTGCCCATAGCATCGGACAGTGTCGATGTAGTGGTGCTTCCCCACACGCTCGAATTCGCACCAGACCCGCACCAAGTGCTGCGCGAGGCAGAGCGCGTACTCATCGCCGAAGGCTCGGTGGTGATCTTGGGCTTCAATCCGTGGAGCTTATGGGGAGTATGGCGGCTGCTGCTGATGCGCGGCGGCGAACCGCCGTGGTGCGGACGCTTTCTAAGCCTCACACGCATCCGCGACTGGCTGGCGCTACTCGGCTTCGACGAGATACAAATGCGTCCGTATTTTTTTCGTCCGC
Source organism: Pseudomonadota bacterium (assembly GCA_040756035.1). Lineage (GTDB taxonomy): Bacteria > Pseudomonadota > Gammaproteobacteria > SURF-13 > SURF-13 > JBFLZV01. The sequence goes on along the minus strand of JBFLZV010000009.1, from coordinate 11,990 downwards.
CGTTGCATCACACGGGCGTCATGCACAAATTAAACTTTATGGAACATCTCGGCGCGCGGCTATGGCCCAAGCTGGCCGGCGCCTACCTGCTGGTCGCCAAGAAGCGCGTCTCCACGCTCACGCCCATCAAGCCGCGCTGGCGTCAGCGTAGTCTGCTCGGCGCCGGCGTCGCCGAGCCGACGGTGCGCAACGCGGAACATGTCGAATAAGGCCGCTGTCCAATCCAACGTGCGCGGCGACGTGGAAATTTTCACCGACGGCGCCTGTCGCGGCAATCCCGGCGTCGGCGGCTGGGGCGCGCTGCTGCGCTACAAAGGCCACGAGAAACGCCTGTACGGCTCCGAGCCGCTCACCACCAACAACCGCATGGAGCTGATGGCGGCCATCCAGGCGCTCGAATCACTTAAGCGTCCGTGCCGCGTGCAGCTGTCCACCGATTCGCAATACGTGAAAAAAGGCATCACCGAGTGGATCAAGGACTGGAAACGCCGCGGCTGGAAAACCGCCGATAAAAAAACCGTGAAAAATATCGACCTGTGGCAACGCCTGGACAACGCGCTACAGCGCCATCAGGTACAATGGCACTGGGTGCGTGGCCATAACGGCCACGTGGAAAATGAAATTGCCGACGCACTGGCGAATCAGGCCATCGATGAAATGAAGCAGGAGCATAGGTAATGCGGCAAATCATACTCGACACCGAAACCACCGGCCTGGAGCCGGCGCAGGGCCACCGCATTATCGAAATCGGTTGCGTGGAGCTCATCAATCGACGGCCCAGCAAGAATCATTTTCACCATTACTTGCAGCCCGACCGCCCCATCGACCCAGGCGCCAAGGAAGTGCACGGCATCAGCGATGAATTTCTCGCTGACAAACCGCGCTTCAAAGACATCGCCGCCGAATTTCTCGACTTCATCAAGGGCGCGGAACTCATCATCCACAACGCCGCCTTCGACGTAGCGTTTTTAAACAACGAGTTGCGCCTGCTCGATCCGCCGCGCGGCGAAGTCACGCAGTATTGCAAAGTGCTGTGCACGCTGACCCTGGCGCGCAAGATGCACCCCGGCCAGAAAAATACGCTGGACGCGCTGTGCAAGCGCTACACAGTGGATAACTCCCAGCGCACCCGCCACGGCGCGCTGCTCGACGCCGAAATTCTCGCCGACGTCTACCTCGCCATGACCGGCGGCCAAGCCAGCCTGTCGCTGGACGCCACCCAAGACGCCAGCGGCCTGCTGCCGCAACAAACCATCCGCCGCCTTCCGGCCAATCGCCCGCGCCTCCTCGTGCCCCAGGCCCAGCCGGAAGAACTGGCCGCCCATGAAAACTATCTACAAGCCATTAACAAGGCCAGCGGCGGACGCTGCCTCTGGAACAAACAGGAGTAGTGACGGAAATCATCGTCGGTTTTATGATCCTCGCGGTAGCCATCATCTTCGCCGCCCCGGCGCTTGATGCCAGCGCCGCGTCAAGTAAGACTGTAAACAGCATACAATTGGCCTTTTAGCCTTTGTAAATCCCTAAAAAAAAGCCCCAAACCGGGTTGAAAGCCGATTTTCGTAATTTTCCCTAAAAAAGCCTTGCATTATGAATAGCTTGGGCTATTCTTATGCCAGCCAGCCTCAAGAATAAGCGGTAACTGTGAAACAAAATTGAGGCAAAGGGGGTATACGTGCCAAAATTTTATATACTGATTCTCTTACTGGCCGCGCCGCTCTATGCTCATGCCGAGACCGGCGCCATGCCATCCAAGATCAACGCCGCCGCGCGCAGCGAAACCATTCCTCCTCAAGTAAGCGAGTTGCCGGTTGAAAGCGCAAGCCTGAGTCAAACGCTGCAAACGCGCATCAACGCCTTGGAAAAAGAATTGCGCGTGCTGCGCGACATGAACGAGCGTTTGCGCGATCGCAGCGAGCGCGAGTGGTTCGCCACCGGCGTGGGCGCGATTGTGGTGGGATTGTTGATCGGACTGATCTTGTCCAAGATTCACTGGCGCAGGAAATCCTGGCATAGCTTTTAGCATCAGGCCGTAATATTTACCTCCAAGGTGAGGCGCGAACGCCCTCGCGCCGAACGGGCTTATAGGGACATAAGCACTGCGTTTCGCGTGGAGCAGGACAGCGTAGCGCGAAACTCCCTCTGTGCTATCCTAATGAACTTTGCATAGTTCACGCTGCGCTATCCCTGCTGCGCGTGAACTACGGCCCCGCTCCCGGCGGGGCGTTCGGCGGCGGGACAGCGCCGCCTCACCTTGGCGTCTTGGCGGTGGTTTTTTGACGGAGAACAGCAGCGTGTCTGATAATCGTAGAAGCAAAGTCGTAACGGAAGGTGTGCAGCGCTCGCCCAACCGCGCCATGCTGCGCGCGGTGGGATTTACCGATAAAGATTTCGCCAAACCGATCATCGGCGTGGCCAACGCGCACAGCACTATCACGCCGTGCAATATGGGCATCGGCGCACTCGCCGCGCGCGCGGAGGCGGCGCTGAAACAGGCCGGCGCCATGCCGCAGGTATTCGGCACCATCACCATCTCCGACGGCATCTCCATGGGCACCGAGGGTATGAAATATTCGCTGGTGTCGCGCGAGGTGATCGCCGACTCCATCGAAACCGTGTGCAATGGCCAAAGCATGGACGGCGTGCTCGCCATCGGCGGCTGCGACAAAAACATGCCCGGCGCGATGATCGCCATCGCGCGCCTGAATATCCCGGCGGTGTTCGTGTACGGCGGCACCATCAAGCCCGGCCACTACAAAGGCCGCGACCTCACCATCGTCAGCGCCTTCGAGGCGGTGGGCCAGTACAGCGCGCACAAGATCGACGAGGCGGAACTGCTCGGCGTGGAACGTCACGCTTGTCCCGGCGCGGGTTCGTGCGGCGGCATGTATACCGCCAACACCATGTCGTCCGCCTTCGAGGCCATGGGCATGAGTCTGATGTATTCTTCCACCATGGCCGCGGAAGACGCGGAAAAAGCCGACAGCACGGCGCGCTCCGCCGAGGTGTTGGTAAACGCCGTCAAGCAGCAAATCTTGCCGCGCCGGATACTCACGCGCCAGGCTTTTGAGAACGCCATCAGCGTGATTATGGCGGTGGGCGGTTCCACCAACGCCGTGCTGCATTTGCTCGCCATCGCGGACGCCGCGCAGGTGCCGCTCACCATCGACGACTTCGAGGCGATCCGCGAGCGCGTGCCGGTGCTGTGCGACCTGAAGCCTTCAGGTCGTTACGTGGCCACCGACCTGCACCGCGCCGGCGGCATTCCGCAAGTGATGAAGATGCTGCTGGTGCACGGCCTGCTGCACGGCGACGCGCTCACCGTCACCGGGCAAACCATCGCGGAAGTGCTAAAGGATATTCCCGCCGAGCCGCGCAAAGATCAAGACGTGATCCGCCCCTGGAGTAAGCCGCTGTACGCGCATGGCCACCTCGCTATCCTCAAGGGCAACTTGGCGCAAGAGGGCGCGGTGGCGAAGATCACCGGCGTGAAAAATCCCTCCATTACCGGTCCGGCGCGCGTGTTCGATTCCGAAGAGGCGTGCATGGAGGCGATCCTGGCGCGCAAAATCAAACCCGGCGACATCGTGGTGATCCGCTACGAAGGCCCCAAGGGCGGTCCCGGTATGCGCGAAATGCTCTCGCCCACCTCGGCCATCATCGGCGAAGGCTTGGGCGACTCGGTGGGTTTGATTACCGACGGACGTTTTTCCGGCGGCACCTACGGCATGGTGGTCGGGCACGTCGCGCCCGAGGCCGCGGTGGGTGGCGCGATTGCGCTGGTGCAAGAGGGCGACTCCATCACCATCGACGCGCACGCGCGGCTGTTGCAGCTCAACGTGACGGAAGACGAACTGGAACGCCGCCGCGCCGCGTGGCGTCCGCCCGCGCCGCGCTACACCAAGGGCGTGCTCGCCAAATACGCCAAACAGGTGTCGAGCAGCAGCCTGGGCGCGGTGACGGATTGATTTTTATACCCTTCACGTTTAACGTATGGCGTTATAAAATGGGGCATGATAAAAAGCTTTAAGTGCGCGGGAACGGAAAAAATATTCAACCGGCAATTTTCGCGCCGGCTGCCGCATGATATTCAACGCTTGGCGTTGCGTAAGCTTAGAATGTTAAATCGCGCGATTGCGTTAAACGACCTGCGTATTCCACCCGCTAACCATCTGGAAGCGCTGAGCGGAGACCGTAAAGGCCAACATAGTATTCGCATTAACGATCAATGGCTCATCTGTTTTAATTGGCGGCATAATGCTAGTTACGATGTTGAGATTGTGGATTATCATTGAGATTTGACCCATGAAAACTAAAAGACTCGCCCCTATTCATCCCGGTGAAATATTGCTGGAGGAATTTTTGCAACCTCTGGGACTCAGCCAAAACCGCTTGGCGCTGGATATCGGCGTCCCTGCGCGCCGGATAAATGAAATTGTGCATGAGAAACGCGCCGTAACGGCCGACACCGCTCTGCGCCTTGGCCGCTATTTCGGCATGTCCGCGCAGTTCTGGATCGGGCTGCAAATGGATTATGATCTGGACGTGGCGGAAGACCGTTTGGCGGATAAACTGGAGCGCGAGGTGCGGCCGCGCGCGGCGTAAAGAATCCATAATGCTCTTGCCGGCGGTTATCCGAAAATAATTCCGTGCGGCGCGCGTTTGCCGTCCAGGGCGTCGATCTCCTCGGCGCTTAACAGTGTTTCGCGCGGCGTGTCGAGGAGTTGCGCGGCGGCTTGCACGGCGTGCGCCCAGGCGCAGCGGTTGGCGAACAGCAGGCCGGAGGTAGAGTAGGTGCCGCCGTGGTTGATGTAGCCGAGCGCGCGGGTTTGCATGGCGGCGTGCAGGCCGTGCAGCAGGCCCAGCAGAATTTCCGGATGCGTGTGGGTGATGAGCACGTGCCGTTCGATGCCGCCGTACAGCGCGGCGTGCGCGGATTCGGATAACACGTGGCGCGCCTCGCGTTCGTTGCGCGGTTGGCGCAGGCGTGCCGGTTCCAGCAAATAAATCACGCGGTGCGGAATATTTCTCGCGCGCAAACGCGCCGAAGCCTTTAAAATTTCCAGAAGTTGATAAGACCCTACCGCGCTCAGCGCCAGATGTGCCTGATCGCCTTGATGTCCCGTCCATCTCAACACGGACGCGCCGTCGTTCAGCAACTGTCGCGCCTCGTCCGCCGTGAACAGCACGGGCGTGTCGCCCTTGGGCGCGACCAGCGTCCAAATCTCACCGTGACTTTGATAGGCGTCGGCGATCACCGCCGCGGCGCTGTTGTAGTCCACCGGAAACAGCACGCGCGACACGTCGGCGGGTTCGTTCATCAGCGCCTCGCATAAACTCGGGTCTTGGTGTGATTGCTCGTTCTTGCCGTTCTCCCAGGTGTGCGAGGTGAGCACCACCGGCACCGCCAGCCAGCGCGGCGGGCGGCCCGCGGCGCGCGCATGGTTGGCGAAAATAATTTCCTGGCGCAGCGCCGATTGCATTTTCACGGCGAACGCCTCGTACGTAACCACGATGTTGATGCCGCCCTTGTTGCCGAGCGCGGCGCACACCACCGCCTCTTCATTGAGCGCGGTAATGACGCCGCCGGTGATGGATTCGTCGTTGCCGTGCTCCGGATCGGTGACGCGGTGCTTGAGCGCGTCGAGTGTTTTGTACATATGATTGGAGCGGCTCTCGTCAGGATTGCCCATGCGCGCGCGCAAATGCGGATTGTCTTGCATGACGCGCACGAAACCTTCGTCGATAGCGGACATGGCGCATGTGGACGTGGTCCAATTTTCCGGCTGTGCGCGCTGTGGCGTGACGGGTTGCCACTGTGGCGTGGAGATGGTGCGCAGGCTGACGTCGCGGTGCGCAATAGGATGGTCGCGCTCGCGCGGGCGATTCTTGTGGCGCTGAAACAATTCGAGCGTTTCTTGCAATTCAGAGAACGGCACCCATAAATTGCGCGCCGCTTCGTTGAAATTGACGCGCGCCTGTGGATCGGTGCGCGGATTGGCGCCGAGCGGCAGATTGTGCGCGGCATTGGTGCCCTCGCCGTAGAATCCCGCGCCCTTGGGCGCGACGGCGATGCCGTAGGGCAGCGGCGCGGGGTAGCGGCAATCCGCGCGGCCCAAGGCGCAGGCGTTTGCGCTCAGGCGTTCTTCCATTTCCCACATCGCCCACAGAAACGCCGCCGGGTCGCGGCCGTCGAACACGATGGGATCGAAGCCGTTAAGGCGCAGGTGCTGGACGAACCACTCCGTGCCGCCTTCCTGCGCGGGGATGGTGCGCTGATCGATGCGCCGGCCGTTGTTGATCATGATGGGTGTGACTATGCCGCTGTCCTCGGCGCGCCACCAGCGCGGCGCCCAGTCGCTGCCGCGTTGTTCCTCGAAGGCGCCGTCGCTCAGAAACACGGTGAGGCGTTCACCGGGCAATGGCATGTGCGGATACAGGAGTTCCGCGAAGCCGAGGAAGCCGCCTTCGAGCATGCCGCCGGCGGTGTGCACGTTCACGTGACTGCCGAGCGGCGAATCGGGGTCGCCGTCGGCGCGCACCCGGTAGCTGTAAAAATCTTGTACCAGGCGCGTGAGTCCGGCCTCGCTCACGTCATAGCGCGCGGCGTGCGCCGCCGTCATGTTGTTGACCAGCACGTTCAAGCTATCGATGGCGGCGACGCAGTGGCCCTGGCCCATCAGCCAGGCGCGCGTGAATCCGGTGGCGGCGTTCAAGGCTAGATACGCAGCGTAGCCGGGCGCCATGTTCAGCGAACCGCCGGTGTGACCTTGCGGATCGGGCTTGAAATCCTGTTCCTTGAGATCGCGCCCGTCGAGATACACCTTGTTTGCGTAGGTCATGTGCACGATCAGCCACAGCGCCGCGCTGGTCAGGCGATCCAGCGCCATCATCAACGTATAGAAGAGCGCGCCGTCACCGCCCTCGTCGCGCAGCGCCAGCCGCTCGCGCACGTCGTGCACGCGCACCTGCGTCTCCGCGGTGTGCTTAATGACGCCGTAACCGGCGGCCCAACGCGCGAAGTCGGCGTCGCGCCGGCGCAGCAGCGCCGCGTATTCCTCGATGCGCGCCAATTCGTATCCGCCCGCCATATCAGCCTCCGTTTACCAACAAGTTTAACGTGTCGCGCGCGATCACTAATTCCTCGTTTACCGGCAAGACGTATATCTCCATCGCCGAGCCTTCCGCCGAGATGCGCTGCTCAGCGCTGTGCGCCGCGGCGTTCGCCGCTTTATCCAGGATCAATCCGCACCATTCCATGCCGGCGCAGATGCGTTCGCGGATTTGCCAGGCGTGCTCGCCGATGCCGCCGCCGAAAATAACGGCGTCCGCGCCGCCCAGCGCCGCGAGATACGCGCCCAGATATTTGCGCGCGCGGTGGCAAAACGCCTGCACGGCGAGGCGCGCACCGTCATGGCCTTGTTCTTCCATCCTCAGCAGCTCGCGCATGTCGGCGCTGACATCGGACAAGCCCAGCAGCCCGGCGCGGCGGTTGAGTCCTTCCTGTAGTTGCGCGTGATTCAAGCCGCCTGCTTCCAGCACGTGCAGCAGCGCGCCGGCGTCCACGTCGCCTGGGCGCGTGGCCATGATCAAACCCTCCAGCGGCGTAAAGCCCATGCTGGTTTCCAGCGGCGTGGCGCCGCGCAGCGCGGCGATTGAACAGCCTTGTCCGAGTTGCAAGGTGATGACGCGCGCCGTATCGCGCGCGGCGGGATGCAATTCCGCGTAGCGCTCGCTCAGATAACGGTGCGCGATACCGTGGAATCCATAACGTTTGATGCCGAACGCGCGCGTCCATTCCGCGGGCAGCGCGTAACGGCTGACGTAATCCGGCAGATTGCGGAAGAACGCGGTGTCGAACACCGCCACCATGGGCGCGCCCACGCCCAAGCGCAAACGGGCGGCTTCGATGACCTCGATGCCGGGCGGGTTGTGCAGGGGGGCGAGCCGCGTAAGCTGAGCCAGCGCGGCGAGCGCATCATCGGTAATGCGCAGCGGCGCGGAGAACGCGTCGCCGCCGTGTACGATGCGATGTCCGACCGCCGAGACGGCGCCGTTCATGGTGGACTGCAACGTATCCAACACCCACAGCGCGGCGTCACGGTGCGTGTGAATGTCCGCCTGGACTTGCCGATCCGCGCCGCTGATCGTCCAAACGCAATGCGCGCGCGCGCCGAACGCGCTGATCGCGCCGCGCGCCAACGACGTCAGTGCATCGCCCGCCGTGCCCTCGAAGAGTTCGAATTTAAGCGAGGAACTGCCGCTGTTGAAAACCAAAATGCGCATGGGCGCCGGCTATACGGCCTCCAGCGCCTCATGCAGCAACGTCTTGACTTGCGCCGCGACCGGCGCGACGCGCGGATTGCCCACCATGTTGAGCACCGGCTCCGGATCCATGGCGGACACGTGTACTTGCGCGTTGGAGTCTTGATAAACCACCACGTTGCACGGCAGCAGCAAACCTATTTCCGGCTCGGCCTGCAACGCTTGATGCGCGAACTGCGGATTGCACGCGCCCAAGATCACGTAAGGCGGTATATCCTTGCCCATTTTCTGCTTGAGCGTGGCCGCCACGTCGATGCGCGTAAGCACGCCGAAGCCTTTGCTCTTGAGCGTTTCCGTGACGCGTGCTTCGGCCTGCTCCGGCGTCAGCGCCACGGTTTTCCCGAAGCCGTAATGATGATTTTGCAGCATGTTATTCGCGCTCACGGCGCTGCCCGGACATGCCGCCGCCCATCATGCCGTCTTCCATCATGCCGTCGTTCATCATGCCGTCGTTCATCATGCCGCCGCCCATCATGCCGCCACCCATCATGCCGCCGTCGTCCGTCATCGAGCCGCGCATTCCGTCGCCCATGCGACCGTGCATACGCATGTGCTCCTGCATCAGATCCAACTGTTGCTGTTCCAGTCGTTTACGCTCTTCGGGGTTGTTCGCGTCTTGAATTTGATGCATAAGTTCATGCATTTTAAGCATGTGTTGCTGTACTTCGCGCATACGTTGTTCACGATCCGCCGGCGTGGCGGCGGATTGCTGCGGATGATGCTGATCATGATCGCGGGACTGCGGGCCTCTGTCATCCCGGTCTTGCGCGGCGGCATAGGAGCAGGGAACGAGCAATGCCAGCAAAAGGGCGGTGTACTGCGGGATTTTGATGCAAGAGTGATTTGAATGCATGGTATTTTCCTCCTGTGCGGTTAAAGGGCGATTCTTCTCAAATAATTTAAAGTTTAGACGCATTCCGGTAGCGATTTCTTGACGTAGATCAACTTTACTATACGGTTTCCCGCCGGTCCGGTTATAATGCGCCGAGTTTTCGGCCAAAGATACCGGGAGCAAAACCGTGCCTGAAAAAAACAACAATAAATCTTTCGTAAATTCGTTCCGCAATTCCTCGCCGTACATCAATGCGCACCGTGGACGCACGTTTGTGATCGCGTTCGGCGGCGAGGCGGTGGCGGACGCGAATTTCGCGCATCTCGTGCATGACATCGCCCTGCTCAACACGCTGGGCGTGCGTCTGGTGCTGGTGCACGGCGCGCGTCCGCAAATCGAGCAGCGGCTGCGCGCGCGCGGCGCGGCGCTGCATTACGTGCACGGCCTGCGCGTGACCGATGACGCCGCGTTGGCCTGTGTGAAAGAGGCTGCGGGCGCGGTGCGCGTGGAGATCGAGGCGCTGTTCTCCATGGGGCTGGCCAACTCGCCCATGGCGGGCGCGCGTGTGCGCGTGGCGTCCGGCAATTTCGTCATCGCGCGTCCGCTCGGCGTGCGCCACGGCGTCGACTATCTGCACACCGGCGAGGTGCGGCGCATCGACGGCGCTGCCATACAAAAATGCCTGGACGACAACGCCGTCGTGCTGCTTTCGCCCATCGGCTACTCGCCGACCGGCGAAGTGTTCAACCTCAGCGCCGAGGACGTAGCGACCTCCGCCGCCATTGAGCTGCACGCCGAGAAACTGCTGTTCTTGATGGAAGCGCCCGGCCTGGTGGACGCGCGCAAGCGTCTGGTGCAGCAGCTCACCTTGGACGAGGCGGAGCATATGCTGACCTCCTCCAAGCGCGCGCTGCCCGAAGAGACCAAACGCCATCTCGGCAGCGCCGTGCGCGCCTGCACGCACGGCGTGCGCCGCGTGCATCTGCTCAGCCGTCACATCGACGGCGCGCTGCTGCTGGAACTGTTCACGCGCGACGGCGCCGGCACGCTGATCGCCGCGTATCCCTACGAGGACACGCGCCAAGCCGTCATCGACGATGTCGGCGGCATACTCGAACTCATCGCGCCCTTGGAACAAGAAGGCGCGCTGGTGCGGCGTTCGCGCGAACGCCTGGAAATGGAAATCGGGCATTTCACGGTGATGGAGCGCGACGGCATGGTGATCGCCTGCGCGGCGCTCTATCCTTATCCCAAGGAACGCGTGGCGGAACTCGCCTGCCTCGCCGTGCATCCCGACTACCGCGGCGCGGGCCGCGGCGCGGCGCTGCTGCAACACATTGAGCGCCTGGCTCGGCAAAACGGCGTTCAGCGCCTGTTCGTGCTCACCACGCACACCGCGCATTGGTTCGTCGAGCGCGGCTTCGCCGCGGCCAAGACCGCCGATCTGCCGGTGGCGCGCCAAGCGCTCTACAACTATCGGCGCAATTCCAAAGTGTTCGTCAAACGCCTGTAATCACGATTCTCGCTCGGGGCACGCTGCCCCGAGCGAGAGCGCGTTCAGCGATTCGGCCCGCCGCTGGGACGGCACTGATGGTGCAGTTGAATATTCCCGCCCGTCAAAACACCGCTCGCCCGGTAGCCGCCTTCCAAGAAGATCGCAAACGTATCCGCGCTGCCCGGTTCGCCGTTATCGTCCACGATCACGGTAAAGTGCAGCAGTCCGTTACTCTTGCTGTTGGCGATGCCGTCTATGCGGCGTTTGCCGGGATCGGCGCCGACGCGCACGTAGCGCGTGATGCCCTCGGCCTTGATGCGCGGCCCGCCCGGCCCGTGGTCGATGTAGTTCACCTGCACGAACAATTCATTCTTGGCGTTACGCCCGAAGTTCACGGCGAACGAGGCGCGCGAACCGGTCGAAGTGATGATATAGCCGCCGCCCGTCACGCGGTCGCACGGCGGCTTGGGTGGAGGAACGCCGGTGGCGGAGGCGATGTTGACGATCAGCGGCGCGGCCAGCAACATAGCTAGGCCCGCGGAAACATTGCGCAGACACTTTCTTGCATTTTCCATGACGTTTCCTTTCGTTAATAATGTTGTCTTCCAAGTTGACGCGCGTAAAAGACTTACGCGCCGTGTACAAATGGAAATGCGGCAAGGGAGGGAATGCAAATTGCGCAGGCTGGTTACCTCGTTTCGCGCACCACTTCCTTGTGACCCGGCGAGCGCCGGATGTTCCTCATTCCTGAGTACGACTTTTAACATCAAAAACCGCGAGGGTCAACACGGGATTTGAACCCGTAAAGCGGACGGGATGCTTCTCAAATGGTCGCCGGATGCGCACGGGTCGATCTTCGCAAGAGGAGCTTGCTTGCACTTATGGCGATGCCGTCTTCCGAGGGTTGGCGGATCGGGGCGGGCATTGGATAATGTAAATTTACATTATCCGCTGTGCCCGTGATCAAAAGTTTCAAACACAAAGGGATTGAAAACTTCTTTAAAACAGGATCAAAGGCCGGTGCATCACGCCGCGCGGCTCAGGCGGCAATTGCAGCAACTGAACCGCGCCAAGACACATCATGATATGAATGTGCCGGGCTGGCGATTGCATCCATTGAGCACCAAGCATTGGTCGGTATGGGTGAATGGCAATTGGCGGTTGACGTTCGCCTTTGAAAATGGGGACGCGACTTCAGTGGGTTATGTGGATTATTAACCCGGCGGTCTTCATTGCCGGGTTAATTCAAGGCACGGACGCCTTGACGCGGCCCTCAGCCGCGCGAGACCAGGCCGGGCGTGTACCGGCCTGGTCGAGGGCGACAAAATATACGGATAT